>JALREG010000327.1 GCA_023253905.1 Burkholderiaceae bacterium | reverse complement strand
GTGATCGGCATTGAAGATGCGCGCAGCATTGCGCTCGGACGCCGCTACCGGCCCGGTGTGATCGAGCAGCTGGCCCAATTCATCGACCGCATTACACACATCGGCGCGCAACATGTTTTCGCCGAAGAACTGGTGGAACATCTGGCCCACGGGGCTCTTCAGGAAGGCCACCCCGCCGGAGTGACCCGGGCAGTGCCAGGAGTACGAGCCGTCATGCGCATAGTTGACCAGCGCCTTGAAAAAAGGCGGCGCGAGCGATGACAGATAGTTGTTCGCTTCGCGGATGATGTAGCGCGCGACAAATTCCGGCGTGTCCTCAAACATGTGAATGAAGCCGTGGAGCTCCTTCAGGATGTCGTTCGGGATGTGCTGCGAGGTTCGGGTTTCGCCAAACAGAAATACCGGGATGTGAACGTTGCGGCGCCGGGTTTCGACGATGAACTGCCGCAACTCCTGCACGGCCTTGCTCTCGGCGCCGTCTTCGTTGATTTCTTCGTCGTCGATCGACACCACGAAGGCCGAGGCCCGTGCCGCCTGGTTGGCCACCATGGTGACGTCAACATAGGTGAAGCCGCCCACTACTTCGTAGCCTTGTTCCTCGATCGCCTTGGCCAGCGCACGGATGCCCAGGCCGCTGGCCGATTCGGCCTTCCAGTCTTCGTCGATGATGACGATGGGAAAACGGTATTTCATCGTGTCGCCAAGGTGAGAGTGTTGGAGGAAAGAAGAGGGTCAAGTAGACCACAAAACCGCTGGGGACCGAGACCCGCTTAGCAGCTACGCAACAGTTGACCAGGCCAAGGATCAGCCTGACTGATGACAACTTGACGGCCGTGGGTGTCGACCACGCGCGTGCCGTTCACCCAGACGCCGTGAACACCCAAGGGCGGCGTAAGCAGCCGGGCGCCGCCACCCGGCAGATCGTTCACGCGCGTCTTACTTCCGCGACCAACCGTGGCGGGGTCAAAGAGCAGCAGATCTGCCCAGGCACCCGGCCGGATCAGACCCCGGTCGGTCAGGCCGAACAGCGCAGCCGGCTCGACGGTGAGTTTTCTGACCGCGCCGGCGAGGCTCAACACCTGGCGCTCGCGCACCCAGTGACCCAGCAGATGAAGACCGAAGCCCGCGTCATTGAAAAACGTGAGGTGCGCGCCCGCATCCGACAGGGACACCAGACTCGCCGGATGGGCGAGCATCCGCGCGACGGCGTCTTCGTCCGAATTGAGCAGCACGGCCGAAAAGACCGTATCGAGGTTTTCCTCGATCGCCAGGTCCAGCATGAAGTCGAGCGGATCGCATCCCGCCTCGCGCGCGAGTTCGGCGATGCTGCGGTGTTCCAGGTGCCGGTGGCTCGCACGCCGCGTCTCCACCACCTGCACCTTGTCCCATTCACCGTTGAACAGCCGAAACACCGCGGGCCGGGAAAGCTCGAGGCGAATGGCGTTACGCCGCTCGGTAGACTGAAGGGCTGCGATGAACGCCTCACCCTTGAGCGGCAAGAGCGGTCGCCAGCTCTCCAATCCCTCAACCGGATAGGGCGAGCGCAGGGTGAAGTCATTGGTGAGCGGACACGGCGACACCGCACCCACCATCTTGCGGCCACGCCCGCGCGCCGCTTCGATGGCATCAAGATCGGCGAACACAGCGCCCGGATTAGTACTGTTGTGAAGCAGCGCCGCAACAATCACGGGGCGCCCGCTCTGCTCGGCGAGCGTCTCCAGAAAATCGATGCGGGTATGGCCGCCTTTGGTGAGCATGAAGACCGAGCGGGGAGCATCACGGAGCGCGCCCACCAAGGTCTGAAGCTCGCTGTCGTCGGCGAGTCGCGAGGGCATCGGAATGCCGCCCTCGCCGTTGTGGGCGGGCGACGTGGAGGTGGCAAAGCCGATCGCACCTGCCTTCAATCCTTCAGCCAGAAGGGCGCGCATCTGCGCCACTTCCGCGTGCGTCGCCGCTCGCTGGGACGCCGCGTCCCCCATCACAAAGGTTCGGAGCGACGAGTGACCGACGAACGCTGCCACATTCGGTACGGTGCCGCGACGCTCGATGAACGTCAGATAGTCGGCAACCGATTCAAACTGCCAGTCGATGCCCCGACGCAGCACCTCAAGCGACATGCCTTCCACCTGCGTGAGGTTACGCATGATGCGCTCACGGTCGACCGGCCGACAGGGGGCGATGGTAAAGCCGCAGTTACCAATCACCGCAGTGGTCACGCCCAGCTGGGGCGAGGGCGAACACCAGGGGTCCCAGGTGACCTGCGCGTCATAGTGGGTGTGGTTGTCGATAATCCCCGGCATCAGCGCAAGACCATCGGCATCGATGTGCTCGCGCGCCCGACCCAGGCTGCCGGGCGGACCCACCTCGGCAATCCGGCCACCCGAAAGCGACACGTCTGCATGGCGAGGATCAGCGCCACTGCCGTCAACCAGCAAAGCGCCGCGAATCAGCAGATCATTCATCGTGGATCTCCGATACGTCTATTGACTGCGACAAGGGTCAGCGCCGGATGGCGCGGGCAAGCGCCGCCGCAAGCGCGGTGGTCTCGGTTACAGGTTCACGCCTGGCAGCGCCCGCCGGTGGGCGCGCGCCTCCTGCGCCAGAGCCCGCCGGACGGCCACCGCCTCCCGCGGGCGGCCCGCCGCGTGTGGCGCCCTGGGGGCCAGCGCCCGCACCGTCAGCGGCGCGTGCGCCAAGCACCGGTCGGCTCTTCATCGATAGCGCGATGCGCTTTCGCGGGGCATCGACCTCGACCACAGTGACGCTCACCACCTGCCCCGCCTTCACCGCCTCGCGGGGGTCGCGTACGAAACGGTCGGATAGCTGCGACACGTGGACCAGTCCGTCCTGGTGGACGCCGATATCAACGAATGCACCGAAATTCGCCACATTGGTCACCACACCCTGAAGCCGCATGCCGGGTTTAAGGTCGCCGATCGACTCTACCCCTTCTTTGAAATGGGCGGTCGTAAATTCGCCGCGCGGATCGCGGCCGGGCTTTTCAAGCTCAACGAGGATGTCGCGTACGGTAGGCTCGCCAAAGCGCGCATCGGTAAAGTCGGAGGGCACCAGTTGCCGGAGCAACTCGCGCCGCCCGATGACATCGCGCGCCGACCGCGCGAGCTTGGCGAGCATCCGCTCAACCACCGGGTAAGCCTCGGGGTGCACCGACGAGGCATCCAGCGGATTGTCGCCATCGCGAATGCGCAAAAAACCCGCCGCCTGCTCAAACGCGCGCTCACCCAGCCAGGGCACCTCTTTCAATGTCTCGCGGTTCGGAAACGGTCCTTTGAGATTACGCTGATCCACGATCCGTTGCGCAACATTGGCGCTGAGGCCTGACACTCTGGACAACAGCGGCGCCGACGCCGTGTTGAGATCCACACCAACCGAATTGACGCAATCTTCAACCACCGCATCGAGCGCCCGTGCAAGCGCCCGCTGGTTCACATCATGCTGATACTGCCCGACACCGATCGATTTGGGATCGATCTTCACGAGTTCAGCCAGAGGATCCTGTAGCCGGCGGGCAATCGAGACCGCCCCGCGGAGACTGACATCCAGATCGGGCATCTCGCGCGCAGCGAGTTCGCTGGCTGAATACACCGAGGCGCCCGCCTCGCTCACCATCACTTTGCGAAGCTTGAGCTCGGGGCATCGCCGAAGCAGTTCGATTGCCAGGCGGTCGGTCTCACGCGACGCCGTCCCGTTACCGATCGCAATCAGCTCGCAGCGGTGGCGGGCGGCAAGCGCTGCGAGTACGGCCAGCGAGCCTTCCCAATCGCGCCTCGGTTCATGCGGAAAAATCGTGGCGGTTTCGACCACCTGACCGGTGGCGTCAACAACGGCCACTTTCACGCCGGTGCGAAGCCCCGGATCCAGACCGATCACCGACCTCGCACCGGCCGGCGCGGCGAGCAGCAGATCCTTGAGATTGGCCCCGAACACCCGGATGGCTTCAGCCTCCGCCGACTCACGAACCCGGCCAAACAGACTGGTCTCGAAATGCGGCAGGAGCTTGACTCGCCAGCACCAGCGCAGCACCTCGGCAAGCCAGCCATCGGCCGCGCGGGTGCCACCAATCACCGCACCCAACCCGGTCAAGCCCCCGAGACGCACGACCGCAGGATGCGGGACCACGGTCTCAAGCGCCGGTTCCAGGCCGAGGCGCAACGAAAGAATGGCTTGTTGACGGCCTCGAAACAGCGCCAGCGCCCGATGAGAGGGAATCGCGGCCATCGGCTCCGAGTGCTCGAAGTAATCTCGGAAATTTTCACCTTCGACGCGTTTGTCTTCAAACACCTTCGCATGCAGCCAGCCGCGTTCCCACAACCAGTCCTGCATCGTGCCCAGCACTTCGGGGCGCTCGGCGAACCGCTCGGACAGAATGTCGCGCGCACCTTCCAGCGCGGCTTTGATATCGGCCACGCCGTGCTCGCCCGCGGCATCCGGCGGGCGGATAAAGCGTTGCGCCTCCTCGGCCGGCACCCGCTCGGGCTCGGCGAGCAGCAGATCGGCGAGTGGCTCCAGCCCGCACTCGCGCGCGATGTCGGCACGGGTTCGCCGCTTGGGCCGATAGGGCAGATAAAGGTCTTCGAGCCGGCTTCGCGTCTCGGCCGCATCAATCAGCGCCGCGAGCTCCGGGCTGAGGCGGCCCTGCGAGGCGATGCTTTCAAGGACGGTGGCCCGACGCTCTTCAAGCTCCCGCAGGGTGCCAAGACGATCTTCCAGCAAGCGCAACTGGCCGTCATCAAGGCCACCTGTGGCCTCCTTCCGATAACGCGCAATGAAGGGAACGGTTGCGCCCTCATCAAGCAGGGCTGTCGCCGCTTCGACCTGGGCCGGCCTGGCCGCGAGTTCGGTGCAGAGAGTTCGCAGAATGCGGGCCTGGGCCGCATCGGAGAGCGTGGACGACATCGGATATTAAGAGGCGGTGAACGAGCGGTTGAGGGGAGCGGGCGCGATTGTGCCACGCAACCTGTGCGCTCAGCTCGCCGACTGCAGCGCTGGAACCAGTACCCGCCAGATACGAATCGCAGCCGGACCCAGCAGCACGGTGAACATCGCTGGGAAAATACAGAACACCAGCGGCAACATCAGTTTGACCGGTACCTTGGCTGCCGCTTCCTGCGCCCGCAGACGGCGGGTGCTGCGAAGCGAGTCGGCCTGCACGCGCAATGCATCGCCGATACTCGTTCCAAAGCGATCCGCCTGGGTCAGCAGGGCAGAGAACCCGGTGACTTCGTCGAGTCCGATCCGCTCGGTGAGCCGTTGCAGCGCCCGCTCGCGGGTGGAGCCCGCGCGCACGTCCGCGCTGACCAGTTCCAGCTCGAGCGCAAGCGCCGGGGAGCGCAAACGAATGTCAGCCGCCACGCGCTGAATCGCGAGGTCGAGTCCCAGGCCCGCTTCCACGCAGACGAGCATCAGGTCCAGTGCGTCAGGAAAGGCCTCGAAGATATCGCGTTGCCGTCGACCAACCCGCATCGTCAGCCAGACGCCCGGGGCAAGGTAGCCGATGGCGGCAGCAACCAGCATGCCCAGTGACTGCATCGCAATGGTCGGCCCCTCCCCGGGTGCAGCCTGGATACCGATCCAGGCCAGGGCCGGCAGCATCACCGCGAGCAGCGTACGCGCGGCGACAAAGGCCTGCAACGCCGACGGCGCCCGCCAGCCCGCATGGCGCAATCGGCGCCGTAAGGCGGAAATTTCTTCGTCCTGCTCCGGCATGGACAGCGAGGCAAGCGGCTCGGCGTAACGCTGCACGGACTCCACCCACCGGGGCGCATCAATCGGAACGACAGGGTGAGCCTCGCCCGTAACCGGGTGCGAACGCGACAGGGCCCGAAACCGGCGCCTCAAATCCGACCGCCGCTCCAACGACGAGACAAGCAGCCAGACCGTCATTGCCGTCCCGACAAAAAGCGCGGCCATTGCCCAGATCGGCAGGTTCATAAGAGGGTCTCCCGAATGTCAGGCACGAACCTGGACCAGCTGACGCATGATCAGAATGCCCAGGATCATCATGAAAAGCGCGCCTCCAGCCATTGCGCGACCGGCAGGGTCAGTCCAGAGCAGCGACAACAACTCAGGGTTGATCACCGCAATCACACCGGCGAGCGCAAACGGCAGGATGCCGAGAATCCACGCTGACAACCGACCCTCCGCGGACAGCGCACGCACGCTATGCCGGAGCTGCTGACGCTGCCGAACCAGCCCGGCGATGTTGTCGAGCAGCTCGGCCAGGTTCCCTCCGGTTTCTCGCTGCAGCAGAACCGCGATCACGACATAGCGCAGATCATCGGAGCGACTTCGCGCCGCCATCTCGCGAAGTGCCTGGTCAGCGGGAACGCCGAAGCCGATCTGATCACACACGGTGGCGAATTCCACAGAGATTGGCGCAGGCGCCTGATCGGCAACCATCCGAAGCGACGAGGCGAGCGCATGGCCGGCGCGTAGCGCGCGGGCCACCAGATCAACCGCATCGGCAAGCTGGTTCTGGATCTGTACCCCGCGGCGTCGGATCACGCGAGTTGCATAAAGCCAGGGGATGGTGAGCGTGAGAAAGAGCGCCGTTAGCATCAGAACCCCTGGTACGCCCAGGAGCAGTCCCGCTCCGGCCACCGGCAGTCCGATCAAGCACCACGCGAGGAGCACTTGCGGGGTGCGCCATTTCAACTGTGCATCACGGAACCGCTGATCCAGCCAGCGAACAAGATGACGTCCGCTGATGCCGGCGCCCGTACCTGCGGGGCGGGAGTCGGGTGGTTCGCCGACATATGCAGACCCGGACCGCCCCTGAGCGGTCGATGGCTGATGAAACCGCGCCCAGCGTAACGACATCCGTCGCCGCTGCCGCAGCGTACCGTCCCAGATCAGCCAGGCACCGTGCAGGAGCAGACTCACCGCGATGAAGACGAGCAACAGCCAGGGCAGCCAGGCGCCCACCGACGGGGTACTCATTTGACGGCGGGCTGCGCGGGCCAGTTGCAGCGCGGGTCGAAGCAGCCCGCCGGCAGCCCGATCGAACGCGCGGCCAGGCGATCGGCGAACCGCGGGCGGACCCCGGTTGAGTGAAATGCCCCCCGCACCCTCCCCTCGGTATCGACGCCGGTCTGCCGAAACTCGAAGATGTTCTGCATGGTGATGGTGTC
>JALREG010000324.1 GCA_023253905.1 Burkholderiaceae bacterium | reverse complement strand
GCAGCCCGCGGCGAACGGGTGCTGAAGGAAAAATTCGGTGTCGATGCCGTGGTCTGCAGCGGCGATCACGCCTGCATGCGAGTCTCGGGCTGCCCGTCGCTGTCGCTCAAACCCAGCGGCGATCCGCTCAAACCCGACCCGGTCGCTGCCGTCGACGACAGCTGCGTTGCGTGTGGGCATTGTGGCGAGGTCGCCGATGCTGCGGTGCTCTGTCCATCGTTCTACCGGATCGAGTGGGTCCGAAACGCCACCGCTTTTGAACGTGGACTTGATCGGGTCCGTCGGGGCGTCGCCGGCTGGCTGCAGGCTCGCCGCAGTCGTTCCCTTGCCGCACGTTCACTGGTGGTCGAGGCGAACCAATGAGCGCCTCCATGCTCGTCCGAGGCGCCCGCCCTGACCGCCCCATCACCATCGCGATCATGGCGATGGGGGGGCAGGGGGGCGGCGTGCTGGTTGACTGGATCGTCGACCTGGCCGAAAACAACGGCTACCTCGCGCAGTCCACCTCGGTGCCGGGTGTGGCGCAGCGAACCGGCGCTACCATCTATTACGTCGAGCTTCTCGATGCTGCGCATGCAAATGCGCGTGGCACCCAGCCTGTGTTCGCTCTGATGCCCGTACCGGGCGAGGTCGATATCGTGATCGCGGCCGAACTGATGGAAGCCGGCCGCGCCATCCAGCGAGGGCTGGTGAGTCGCGAGCGCACCACCCTGATTGCATCGACGCATCGCGACTTCGGTACCCTGGAAAAAGTAGTACCGGGCAATGGTATTGCTGACACTGCTGCGGTCCTCGACGCCGGTACCCGCTACGCCCAGCGTTTCCTGCACGACGACATGCAGCAGCTCGCTCGCCGCGAGGGAAGCGTTATCTCGGCTGCGCTTTTTGGCGCACTCGCTGGCAGCGGCGAATTGCCTTTCTCTGACGACGCCTTCCGCGACACCATTCGCCGGGCTGGAGTCGGGGCTGAGCCCAGCCTGCGTGCCTGGCAGGCCGGATGCGCTGCAATTCGCGAGCCCATCCGAAACGCCGCCGAACAGTCGCCTATGCCGGGCGAGCCCGCCCCGCTTCCCGCCCGCGCTGCATCGCCCGAGGTCGAGCGTCTGCGCGAACGGATTGTGGCCGAGTTCCCGGCTTTAGCGCATCCCATGCTGGGGGCCGGGTTGCAACGCGTGCTGGAATACCAGGACCTTGATTACGGCACCGAATACCTGAACCGCGTCGCGAAGGTCCATCGCACTGCCGCTGCAAGCGGTGGCGAAGCCCATGGTCATCTGGCCACGATTGAAGCCGCCCGCTGGATCGCCGTAGCCATGGCTTATGACGACATCATCCGGGTCGCCGACCTCAAGTCGCGAAGCGAGCGCTTTGAACGGATCCGGCGCGAGGTCGGCGCCAATGATTCGGAAGTGGTCGGTGCAACAGAGTATTTCCATCCCAGGCTCGAGGAGGTCACCTCGCTCCTGCCCGTCAGCCTCGCTCGCAAGCTTGAACATTCACCCAGACTGAGCGCCTGGATAGAGCGTCGCCTCGCGAAAGGCCGCCGCGTTCGCTCGCACACCATTACCGGCCAGTTCATGCTGCACGCGCTTGCGTCGCTACGCTTCATGCGTCGTTCAAGTCTTAGACACCAGCGCGAACAGCAGCACCTCGAGGCCTGGCTCGATCGAGTGGAGCAGGCCTTCGCACATGACTACCGTTTCGCAGTGGAAGTCATCCGGCTACGGCGTGCCATCAAGGGCTACAGCGATACGCATGCACGCGGCATGAGCCGCTTTGACCGCCTGATGCGCGCGGCCGCTCAACTACAAGATCGCCCTGACGGCGCCGACGCCCTGGCTTCGCTCCTTGCCGCATCGCTCGCCGATGCGCAGGGCGCGGCGCTCGAACGCAGGCGACAGGCGCTCGCGCTCGCCCCTATTTAGACGGGACCGGGCGGCGCGCTAGCTGCTCTGGTTGCGATCGCGCCCGAGCGTATAGCCGGCATCCACGCGGATCAGTTGCCCGGTCACCACCGACCCGGGCTCAAGCAGCCAGACGATCGCCTGCGCAATATCCTCGGGCTGGCAGATTTTTTCGAGTGCCGAGAGCGAGGAAAAATCCTGCCGAACGCGCTCAATCGATGCCTCGCCCAGCCCCTCTCGCATCCAACGGCCATCAATCATTCCGGGCAATACTGCATTGACCCTCACCTTCGGCCCCAGCGATCGGGCGAGGCTCAGGGTCAGTGCGTTCAGCGCCGCCTTCGAGGCCACATAGGCATAGGAGCTACCGCGTCCGCTTTCGCCCGCGATCGACGATACATTCACGATGGCGGAATCAGTCTGCATGCGCTTTGCCGCCGCGCGTGACATCTTGAAGGGCCCCAAGGCGTTCACCTGAAAAACCTGAAGAAACGCCTCGTCATCGGCCTCATCAATGCGCGCCATCGGCAGAAACACTGTGGTACCCGCGCAATTGGCGAGTGCGTCCACCCGGCCCCACCGTGCAAACGCCGACTCCACGACCCGGCGACAGTCGGCATCACTCGCCAGATCACCTGCGACGGTCAGGCACTCGGCACCGATCGCGCGACACGCATCAGCGACCTGCTCGGCCGCGTCAGCGCGCCTCGCATAGTGAAGCGCGAGCCGATAGCCACGCTGCGCCAGCATCCGCGCGCAGGCTGCACCCACAGTGCCAGCCGCCCCACTCACAATCGCCACCCGCAGTTGTTCAGTCTGCATCAGGACCTCCACTCAGACAGGGGCTGGAAAATACTGCCGAACCAGGGACTCCGCCACACAGGCGGGTTTGTCCTCGCCGTCGATTTCGATGGTGACGGTAAACGACATCTGGATCCCACCCGCGATGTCCTCAAGCGACGACAGCAGAAAGCGGCCGCGCACCCGCTGTCCCGCGCGAACCGGGCGGGTAAAGCGAACCCGATTCAGTCCATAGTTGATGCCCATCGCACAAAACGGCAACGCCAGATGCCGATCATAAAAGCGACCGAGTAGGGAAAGCGTGAGGAACCCATGAGCGATCGTGCCGCCGAAGGGCGACTCGCGCGCCGCCCGCTCGGTATCGACATGAATCCACTGCGGGTCATCGGTCGCCTCGGCAAAAAGATTGATACGGTGCTGATCGATCAGTACCCAGTCGGAGACAAAAGCCTCGGTGCCCACAGCAGCGCGCAGCGCCTCTAACGTGTCATACCGGCTACCGGTGGTCATGTAGAACGGCCTCCCGA
>JALREG010000231.1 GCA_023253905.1 Burkholderiaceae bacterium | reverse complement strand
ATGGTGGGCACCAAGCGTCAGGCGCGCGAACTCTTGTCGGCAGAAGCCCAGCGCGCGGGCATGCCTTTTGTCGACCAGCGCTGGCTTGGCGGCATGCTGACCAATTTCAAGACCGTCAAGACCTCCATCAAGCGGCTGAAGGATATGGAAGTGATGATCGCCGAAGGGGGCGTCGAGCGGTTGTCGAAAAAAGAGTCGCTGCTTTTCCAGCGCGAACTCGACAAGCTCAATCGCAGCCTGGGTGGCATCAAAGACATGGGTGGTCTGCCCGATGCCCTGTTTGTTGTCGACGTGGGTTACCACAAGATTGCGGTCACCGAAGCCGCCAAGCTCGGCATTCCAGTGGTGGGTGTAGTCGATACCAATCACTCGCCCGAAGGCATCTCCTACGTCATTCCTGGCAATGACGACTCTGGCAAAGCCATCCGCCTGTACGCACGCGGCGCGGCCGACGCCATTCTCGACGGGCGCAGCAGCGCGCTCCAGGAGGTCGTGAAAGCGGCCAGCGAAGAGGAAGAGTTTGTCGAGGTTGAGGGCGAGGAGGCCTGACGCCCCCCGGCGGGTAGCCCGCGCGGCGCCCGCCACTTCCTTATGCTCATTCTGCGCCGCCCTGCAACCAGTGGGCCCGGCACAGCAGGGCTTTGAGTAATCAGACTGAATTCGGAGAACAAAGCGATGGCTGAAATCACCGCTGGCATGGTCAAGGAACTACGCGAGAAAACCGATGCGCCCATGATGGAGTGCAAGAAGGCCCTCACCGAAGCGGGTGGTGACCTGGCAAAGGCGGAGGAAATCCTGCGCGTTCGGTTGGGCAACAAGGCAAGCAAGGCTGCCTCACGGGTGACCGCCGAAGGTGTGGTGGGCGTCCATATTGGTGCAGATGGGCGTGAGGCCGCGATCGTTGAACTCAATTGCGAGACCGATTTCGTCGCAAAGAACGACGACTTTCTCGCGTTCTCCTCACGGCTCGCGAAGCTGGTGGCAGAGTCGGCCCCCGCCGATGTCGCGGCGTTGTCGGCGTTGCCCGTTGATGGCTCGACCGTTGATGCGGTCCGCACCACGCTGGTTGGCAAGATCGGCGAGAACCTCTCGATCCGTCGCTTTCATCGGGTGTCGGCCGAGGGGCGGGTGGTGAGCTATGTGCACGGCGGCGCCAAAATCGGCGTACTGCTCGACCTGGTGGGTGGTGACGAGACCTTGGCCCGTGACATCGCAATGCACATTGCGGCAGCAAAGCCGAAAGCACTGTCGCGCGATGGCGTGTCGGCTGATCTGATCGATACCGAGCGTCGGATCGCCCGCGAGAAGGCGGCCGAGTCGGGTAAGCCCGCTGAAATCGTGGAAAAGATGGTCGAAGGCAGCGTTCAAAAATTCCTGAAGGAGGTCACCCTCCTCGGACAGCCTTTCGTCAAGGACGACAAGCAGACCATCGAGCAGCTGCTGAAATCTCGGGGCGCTCGGGTGGCGTCCTTCACGCTCTATCTGGTGGGCGAGGGGATCGAGCGTAAGCAGACCGACTTTGCCGCCGAGGTGGCCGCACAGGCCGCGGCCGCGGCTGCACGCTGAGGGCACAGGCAGCGCGGACACCCTCCGGGCTGCCCCACTTCTCCCGCCGGAATAGCGCATAATGCTCGGGTTTGCCGACTGAAGGCATCGGCCCTGGGTCGGCGTGAACCGCGCTGAGGTTAAACCTTGGATCTGTCTTCGTCTCCCTCGAATCCCCCCAAACTCGCTTACCGCCGGGTATTGCTCAAGCTGTCTGGCGAGGCCCTGATGGGCGATGACGCGTTCGGTATCAACCGCCTCACCATCGATCGAATGTGTGCTGAGGTTGGGGGCGTATCCCGGCTGGGTGTCGAACTGGCCGTCGTAATCGGTGGCGGGAACATTTTCCGAGGCGTGGCGGGCGGTGCTGCCGGCATGGACCGCGCCACCGCCGACTACATGGGCATGCTTGCCACCGTCATGAACGCGCTTGCCCTGCAGGATGCGCTGCGCCAGCAGGGGGTTGTGTCGCGAGTGCAATCAGCGCTCAAAATCGAACAGGTGGTTGAACCCTATATCCGGCCCAAGGCCCTGCGCTACCTGGAAGAGGGAAAGGTCGTTATTTTCGCAGCTGGAACGGGAAACCCGTTTTTCACAACCGACACAGCAGCGGCCCTCCGGGGCGCGGAAATGGGCGTTGAGATTGTGTTGAAAGCCACTAAGGTCGACGGCGTATACACCGCCGACCCCATGCTCGATCCCACCGCCACTCGCTACCAGCGCATCAGTTTCGACGAAGCCATCAGCCGTAACCTGAAGGTGATGGATGCCACTGCTTTCGCGCTCTGCCGCGACCAACGTCTCCCGCTGAAGGTCTTTTCAATTTTCAAGGAAGGCGCCCTTCGCCGGATCGTGACCGGTGAAGACGAAGGGACGCTGGTCTACGCCTGACACGCTTCAGAGGAATCCGATGAGTCTGTCCAACGTCAAAAGCTCGACCGAGCAAAAGATGAATAAATCGCTCGAGTCGCTAAAAGTTGCGCTCTCCAAGATCCGGACGGGCCGGGCCCATTCCGGTCTGCTCGATCACGTACAGGTCGACTACTACGGCAGCCTCGTTCCGATCAACCAGGTGGCTAACGTCGCCGTGATGGATGCACGAACGCTGAGCGTTCAGGCCTGGGAGAAAAAGATGGTGCTTGTCATCGACAAGGCCATTCGTGAGGCCGACCTCGGGCTGAACCCGGTGACGGTGGGCGAACTGATTCGGGTGCCTATGCCTCCGCTGTCTGAGGAGCGTCGCAAGGAGCTGGCGAAAGTGGCGCGTGGAGAGGGCGAGCAGGCCAAGGTCGCAGTTCGAAATCTTCGCCGTGACGGCAACGAGCAGCTGAAGAAGCTCCTTAAAGACAAGGCGATTTCCGAGGACGATGACCGACGGGGTCAGGATGAAGTGCAAAAGCTCACCGATCGCCACATTGCGGAAATCGACAAGCTGATTTCCGCAAAAGAGCAGGAAATCCTCACCGTCTGATCAGGCGCCTGTCGCGTGAAGCCGATTTTTCCGAGCTCAACCGTTACGGTCCCAACAAGCGGGGCAGTTCCTCGCCATGTTGCCATCATCATGGACGGCAATGGCAGGTGGGCGACCAGCCGGCGACTGCCCAGAGTCGCCGGGCATGCACGAGGTGTGGAGGCCGTTCGGACCATCCTTGAAGCCTGCGCCAAGGCGGGGGTTGAATTTCTCACCCTGTTTGCCTTCAGCTCAGAAAACTGGCGTCGCCCGGTCGATGAGGTCTCGGTCCTCATGCGGCTGTTCATCTCTGCGCTGGAGCGCGAGGTCGATCAGCTGCATGCCAATGGGATCCGACTTCGCGTGGTGGGTGATCTCGATGCGTTTGAGCCCCGGCTCCGAACCCTTATCCGGCAGTCCGAGGCCCGAACGGCAGGCAACCAGCGGATGACACTTACCATTGCGGCGAATTACGGCGGGCGCTGGGACATCCTCCAGGCTACGCGTGCGGCGTTGGCAGCGCATCCTGAGCTGATCAGTCATCCCGAGCGGCTCGACGAAGCGCTGCTGTCGCCCTATCTGGCCATGTCGTATGCGCCGGAGCCCGATCTCTTCATCCGAACCGGCGGCGAGCAGCGGGTCAGTAATTTTCTCTTATGGCAGCTGGCCTACACAGAGCTGTATTTCACCGACCGCTACTGGCCCGACTTCGATTCTGCAGCGCTCGAGGAGGCTTTCGAGTGGTACCGGCAGCGCGAGCGTCGCTTCGGCCAGACCAGCGGCCAGGTTGCGGCGCAGTCTGCCGGGTGAACGCATGCTGATCGCCCGGATTCTGACCGCGGTTGCATTGCTTGCGGTTCTGATTCCGGTGGTGATGGTGGGGCCGGTCTGGCTCTGGGGGCTTGTTTCGCTGTTGCTCCTCGTCATCGCCTATGCCGAGTGGGCCCGGCTGGTGTCGGGCGGACTTCCTGGTCTACCCCAGCTCGCCGCCATGACCGTCTCAGGTATCGCGGTCGTCGCACTCATTCCTTCGGGCAATGTTCCGCAACCCATTCTGATTGCTGCGTGCTTCCCCCCAATGCTCTTCTGGCTCGTCGAAGCACCCCGGCGCCTGAAAAGTCATCAGGCGAGCACTGGCCGATGCGCGCTGGCGCTCTGGCTGCTGGGCGCCTGCTGGCTCGCGCTCTATGACTTGCGGGCAGGTGGGCCAGCGGTGCTGGTCACTGCGATGGCAATCGTGTGGGTTGCTGACATCGCAGCGTATTTCGCCGGCCGCACCTTTGGACGCCGCAAGCTGGCGCCATCCATCAGTCCTGGAAAATCCTGGGAAGGCGCGATTGCCGGCATGCTGGCCGTGGCGGTGATGGGTGTGGTGTCGGCGCAGTTCGGGCCGCTTGCGGATGCGCTTCCGGCCGTGCTGCTCGATCACTACGGCGTGGCTGCCGCCGCGCTGGTTCTAGCGCTCCTCGCGGGACTATCGATCGTGGGCGACCTGTTCGAGTCTCTGCTCAAGCGTGAAGCCGGGGTCAAAGACAGTGGCACGCTGTTGCCCGGGCATGGCGGTGCGCTCGATCGAATTGATGCGCTGATCCCCACGATGCCAGTCGTGGCTCTGCTTCACCAACTGCTGCGATAATCGGGTGATGAAGGCAATCACTGTGCTGGGGGCCACGGGCTCCATCGGGTTGAGTACGCTCGATGTCGTGGCTCGGCATCCTGAGCGGTTTCGTCTGCATGCGCTCTCGGCGCATAGCAGGATTGACGCGTTGTTCGAGCTTGCGCTCAAGCACCGGCCGCGATGCGTGGCGGTGTCGGATGAGGCCGCGGCGGAGCGCCTGCGCGGGCAGTTCGCGCAGCGCGGCGCAGCGATCGAAGTGCACAGTGGCGCTGGGGCGCTGGAAGCGATTGCTTCCGCGCCGGAGGTGGATCTGGTCATGGCGGCGATCGTTGGGGCCGCGGGTCTTCGGTCTGCGATCGCGGCCGCGCGAGCCGGCAAATGTATCCTGCTCGCGAATAAGGAAGCGCTGGTGATGGCGGGCGACGTGTTCCTGCGAGCATGCCGCGAGGGTGGGGCGTCGGTATTGCCCATCGACAGCGAACACAACGCGGTTTTTCAGTGTCTGCCTGCTGCCGGGAGCCGAGGCGGGGTCAGGCGAATTCTCCTGACCGCGTCCGGCGGGCCTTTTCGCCAGGCCAGTCTCGAGGCTATTGAGTCGGCTACACCGGCGCAAGCGGTTGCGCACCCTCGCTGGAGCATGGGGCGGAAAATCTCTGTGGACTCCGCGACCATGATGAACAAGGGGCTCGAACTCATCGAGGCGCACTACCTGTTCGATGTGGCGTCTTCATCCATCGAGGTCGTGGTCCACCCCCAGAGCATTGTGCATTCGCTGGTGGAGTACGTTGACGGCTCGGTACTCGCCCAGCTTGGGAACCCCGATATGCGAACGCCGATTGCTCACGCGCTCGGCTATCCGGACCGCATCGAGAGTGGTGTGACACCGCTTGATCTCGCGGCGGCCGGGCGGCTCGACATCGAGCCGCCCCACCCGGTTCGATTTACCTG
>JALREG010000162.1 GCA_023253905.1 Burkholderiaceae bacterium | reverse complement strand
TTTATGCCATGAGTGAGCTGGGTCTGAAATGGACCAGCAAACCAAAGAAATCGGCACGTACTGTCGGTGACGTACTCGGTAAATACCATCCGCATGGTGACTCGGCTTGCTATGAAGCCATGGTGCTGATGGCACAGCCCTTTAGTTATCGTTACCCGTTTATTGAAGGGCAGGGCAACTGGGGTTCACCAGATGATCCAAAGTCTTTCGCAGCGATGCGTTATACCGAAGCCAAGCTTTCCCAGTACAGTGAACTATTACTGTCTGAACTGGGACAGGGCACCTGTGAATGGCAGGACAACTTTGACGGTTCGATGAAAGAACCGGTGAACTTGCCGGCACGTGTACCGAACATCTTGCTGAATGGCACCACTGGCATTGCAGTTGGTATGGCTGCCGTTTGCGGTGGGCGTGACCGTGTTTACGCCGGTTCAGAGCCATGTGAGCCTTACCTTTCGCGGTGCGCTCACCGGCCGGGCATTCAGCGCCTTCAACATGATGATTTTCGTGGGTATCTTTTTCACCCAGTGGTTGTTTGGCGTGCTGGTGGACGTGCTGGGCCGGAACCTGGGGCTTGATCAGGCCCCGGCGTTCCGGTGGGCGCTTGCCTGCTGGCTGGTGCTGCAGGTGTTGGCGCTTGCCGTGATGATCGGCTGGCGTGTGAAGCCGCCGGGCGGGCAAAGCGCGGCGATTTGAGCGCTCAGCCCGCCCCGCCGCTCAGTTCAAGGGGCGAACGGCGATAGCCGATGGCCTCGGCCAGATGATTGCGTTCGAGGTCTGTACAACCGGCGAGATCAGCAATGGTGCGGGCGACCCTGAGCGCACGATGGACGCCGCGCGCCGACCAACGTAGCCGCTGGCTTGCCGCTACGATCAGCGCCTGGGCGTCGGCGCCGAGCGTGCAGTGGCTCGCAATGCCTTCCGCGTCGAGCCGGGAATTGGCGCAGCCCTGCCGACTGAGTTGACGCGACCAGGCGGCTTCCACCCGCAGGCGGATGGTGTCGCTTGCCTCGACCGGTGTGCGCTCGAGCAGATCGGTTTCGTTCAGGCGTGCCACCGACAGGAGCAGATCGAGCCGATCGAGGAGCGGGCCGGAGACGCGTCGCTGGTAGCGCAGTACCTGCTCGGCGCTACACCGGCAGCGCGGGTCGCCAAGGTGCCCGCAGCTGCAGGGGTTCATGGCGGCGATCAGTTGAAAGCGCGCCGGAAGATCGATGGAGCGACTCGCGCGAGCGAGCGTGATCTGGCCGGTTTCGAGCGGCTCACGCAAGGCCTCCAGAACGGGACGCGAGAACTCAGGCAGCTCATCGAGAAACAGCACGCCGTGATGCGCGAGGCTGATTTCGCCGGGCCGCGGGCCAGGGCCGCCACCCACCAGCGCCGCAGCCGACGCGCTGTGGTGCGGCGTGCGCATGGGGCGCCGGCCCCAGTGCGCGGCATTGAAGCTGCCGGCGAGCGCCTGCACCGAAGCGACTTCGAGCGCTTCCTCGCTTGAGAGGGGCGGGAGGATGGAGGCGAGGCGGGAAGCGAGCATGGATTTGCCCGCGCCGGGCGGGCCCACCATGAGTGCCGAGTGGCCGCCCGCGGCCGCGATTTCGAGCGCCCGCCGGGCCTGGGCGTGGCCGCGGATGTCGCTGAAGTTGGCGCCCTGCCACTGAGCGGGTGCGGGCAGCTGGTGATCGACTCTTGCCAGAGGTGATGCGCCGAGCAGATGCAGGCACACCTCGCCCAGGTGGTGGGCTGCGAGCGCAGCGACCTCGGGATAGACCGCGGCTTCGCCTGCGCTGGCAGCCGGGACCACCAGCCGACGGCCGGCGGTGCGGGCGGCGATTGCCATGGGAAGGCTGCCGCGAATGGGGCGCAGTTCGCCAGTGAGCGAGAGTTCACCGGCGAGCTCGAGGTCTTCGAGTGGTTCTGCGGGCAGCTGACCGCTTGCTGCGAGCACGCCAATGGCGATCGGGAGATCAAATCGGCCGGAGTCTTTCGGAAGATCGGCCGGCGCGAGATTGACGGTGAGGCGGCGATTGGGAAAGTCGAAGCCGCGGTGAACGAGCGCTGCGCGCACCCGCTCGCGGCTTTCGCGTACCGCAGCCTCCGGCAGACCCACGATATGGAATGCGGGCAGGCCGCGCCCGACGTGAACCTCGACCCGGACTTCGGGCGCGGACAGCCCAATGAGGGCGCGGGATCGGACGATGGCAAGCGACATGGTGGAGGGGGGTGGTTGGCTGGCAGACCGGAAGGCTGTGCGGTGTGAAGGACCCGCAGAGGGAAGGACCGATGCTGCCCCGGCACGCCTGCCGGATCGACTGATGGCTCGGCCACCCGGCCAGGCCATTGGGATGAGAGCGCTGTTTTGCGCCAGGTGCTTTCGGCGCCTGCGGGATGGCCCGCGTACCGACGCGAGGGTCTGCCTATCTGCGCTGAGATCCGCGTCCGCGTGCGTTTCGCGAAACCGCGCGCAGCGCTTTGCGCGGCGCCCTTCATACTTCGCCCTTTAACGTAACCGGAGGGTTTCCCCATGGCCATTTACGAACTGCGCACCTACGAAGTCATTCCCGGCAAGATGGCCGAGATCATGGAGCTCTACAAAAGCGAGGGCTGGGCGGCCATCAGCGGCCACCCGCCGAAGCTGGTCGGCTATTTCACGGGTGACGTGGGCGCGATCAACGAACTCATCCATATCTGGAAATTTGACGATGACGCCGATCGGCGCGCGTTCTGGACCGGCGTGTTCTCCGACCCCAAGTTCATGGCATTCGCGAAGAAGGTGCGGCCGCTCTTTGTGTCGCAGAAGAACAAGCTCATGCTGCCGGCCGGCTGGGGGCCGCAGCCCTGATGCGCCGCGCTGCGCTTCACCGGCCAGCCGGGGCGGCGCAATGGCGCTGCTGATCGCGCGACACGGCGAAACCGCGCTCAATGTCGCCGGCATCGTTCAGCCGGCCGATACGGGGCTCTCGCCCCATGGTCTCCAGCAGGCCGATGCCCTCGGTGCGCGCCTCGCGCGGGAGTACCGGGTGGCTGCGATTGTGGCGAGTGATCTGCCGCGTGCGCGCCAGACCGCCGAGCAGGTGGCGCTGCACGTGGAGCGGTCAGTCGACACCTCGCCCGACTGGCGCGAGCGTAATTTCGGGGCACTGCGGGGTCGTGCTTATCGCAGCCTCGATTTCAATCCGATCACGATGATCGAGGCGCCGCCCGAGGGCGAGTCGCTTGCGCAGTTCGAGGCGCGGGTGGCCGAGGCCTGCGCGAGGCTCGTTGCGCGCGTCAGCCGATTAACGCAGGCACCCGCCGATCGCCCGGCTGGCGCCGAGTATATTCTCCTGGTGACCCACGGCCTGGTGGTGCGCCGACTGCTTGCGGCGCACATTGAGGGCGGTGCGGCGAGCGTACGCGCCGGGCCGCCTGCCAACGCTTCGCTGGTAGTGGCCGAGGTCATCGAGGGGCGGCTGCGCCTTGCGCTGGGGCCCTGTACTGCCCATCTGGCGAAGTTGCCGCCGCAGGCCCGCGACGGCGTGATCGGGCTCTGAGCCGCCTCTTTAAGCCGCTTAACGACCGCTCGCGGGCGGCAGCTGATACGGGTTCGCGGGGGGATGGGCGGCCGCGTCGGCGCCCGGGTGAGACGCGGTGGGGGTTGGCGCAGCCGGGGCAGATGCTGCCGTTGCGCTCGCGGACGTTGCGCTCGCCGCACCCATGGCCGCGCCGCCCGGGGCGCTGTCTTGCAGGTGGCGCTCCAGTGCCTCCAGTCGCGCCTGAAGGCGGGCCAAGCGTTCGCGCTCGACCTCGAACTCCTCGCGGGTGACAAGCTCAAGCTTCTGAAACGTCTGCGCAAGGAGCGCCTTCAGATTGCGCTCGAGGTCTGCCGCGGGGCTTGCGCGCAGCAGCTCGGCGATCCGGCTTTGCGCATCGGCAAGGAGTTGCTGAGCAGGGTTGACCATCGACAGTTCCTCACAAGCGGGGCGGGCGCATGCTGGCCGCTCGGCGTGAAGCGATCACGTGATGGGTCCGCAAGTCAACCAGCAAAAACGGGTCGCGAGTCTAGCACGCGAGGCGCGCCCCAGTTTGGTGCGAATTAGCGGGTGCCCAGTCGATGCCTGCCCCTTTTTGGGGCGGCCTGACAGGTTGCGGGTCGGCGCCTGGCTTCCGGGGCCGGGGATTCGCTTGGCACGAGAAATGCTGATTGGCTCGCCCAACCCTCATACAACTCGGGAGAACCCGAATGACCCTCCGTACCCTCCTCGCCGCATCCCTTCTGAGCGCTGCTGTGGCGCCCGCGTTCGCTGCCGACCCCGCGCCCTTCACCGGCAACATCATGCTGGCGTCGGACTACAAGTTCCGCGGCTTTACCCAGACCCGCTACCAGCCCACGCTCCAGGGGGGCTTCGATTACGCGAGCAAGTCCGGCTTCTACGTCGGCAACTGGAACTCCAATGTCGAGCAGTCGCTCTATAACGGCGCCTCGCTTGAGATGGATGTCTATGGCGGCTACAAAGGAACCGCTGGCGGGCTGAGTTATGACGTGGGCGCGATCTATTACGCCTACCCGGGCAGTACCGGTACCAAGATCGACAACAAGGAAGTCTATTTCGGGATCGGTGCGGGTCCGGTCACTGCGAAGCTCTTCTATTCGATCGACGATTATTTCTCGACCCAGGCGCTCTTCAAGGCGGCCAACCCGGGCAAGACCGGTGGCTCAACCAAGGGCACGACCTACCTCGACCTCGCAGCCACCCACGATCTGGGAGGTGGCTGGGGTGTCAACGCCCACGTTGGTGTTTTGAGCCTGAAGAACGGCGTTGCCAACGGCCTCATCGGTAACTCGGTCACCGACTACAAGGTGGGTTTAACCAAGGACATTTCTGGCTGGGTGCTGGGGCTTTCGTATCTCACCACCAGCAAGAAAAACTACTTCACGACGGGCGCCATCTCCAACGTGACCAAGACCGCGGGCGACGCCCGTGCACTGGTCTCGCTTGCCAAGACCTTCTGAGCGGCCTGCCCGGCCGGGCGGCATGCTGCGCGCCCGGCGTTCCACCGAGAGGATGTCATCACCATGAAACTGATTACCGCAATCATCAAACCTTTCAAGCTCGACGAGGTCCGCGAAGCGCTGTCCTCGGTTGGCGTACAGGGCATCACCGTCACCGAGGTCAAGGGCTTTGGTCGCCAGAAGGGCCACACCGAACTCTATCGGGGCGCGGAATACGTCGTTGACTTCCTGCCCAAGGTC
>JALREG010000154.1 GCA_023253905.1 Burkholderiaceae bacterium | reverse complement strand
TGACGCCATGCTGCTGCTGGCGGACATTTTGCGCCGCAATGGCGTTGATGGCAGCACACCACCGGCCAAGGCGCGCGAGATCATCATGAAGGAGTTCACTCAGTTGAAAACGTTCCGCGGGCTCAACACCTACCAGATGCGGGAGACGGGAGACGGTGACATTCCACATCGGATCCTTACGCCGGATGTGCAACGTAAGGTTTGGAAGTTTGCCGACTGAGTCGATGGCGAACGCATGGTTGAAGCAAAAGCCCGGCGTCAAGCCTCAGCAAGCGATGGATGCGGTTCAGAGTATGGGCGACGCTCAATCCTCGAGCGCCGCCCCGATCAGCGCATCAACCATCCACAGCGCAACCTGCTCAACCGAGCGATCGGACAGTCCCCAGATGTCTTTCAGAATCACCCAGGTCTCGATTCCGTACACAACAGTGAGCGCTTGATGCAAGCGGCGTAGCTGCGAAGCGGACAGCTGCGATGCCATTGGGGCGATGGCATCGCCCATGATGCGTACGCGAAAGCCTCTGCGAAAGCGCTCCTCGTCAAGCGCCCCAGCCCGCTCGCGCGCCCAGTGCTCAAGCGATAGTTGAACGGCTGCGCGCATCTGGGCCTCGAAATCACGGAACCGGGGGAAGGTTTTTTCAAAAACCTCACGAACCCGGCGCGGGCCATCTGGGTGCTTGGAGGAAAAGCGGCGGACCGGGCCAAGCGATTCGTCCATCACAGCGACGATGAGCGCACTTCGCGAAGGAAAATACCGATACGCGGTCGCCCGCGACACACCGCAGCGGCGCGCTACTTCAGCCACTGCAGGCACATGGCCCGCCTCCCGAATTAGCTGCATGGCGGTCGAGAGCAGCAAGCGATGGGTCGCCGCCCGTACGCCCCGGAGTGGCGCTAGCGGTGCTTCGCTGAGGTTGTGACCAGGATGACCCACTCGACTGCCTTACGCGGAATAACGCGACCTGATGGACTCGATGGCCGAGAAGCGCGCTCGAAATGAACCGGAAGTTCTTGCTGATTATTTAAAACTCGGTCTATGATCAACCTCAAGGGTTTGAGACGCAAGTCTCATTTCCGGTTGATGATCTCGCCGCCGCGTCCTGAGCCCGGGCCGTGCAGCAGGCGAGACACAAAGGAGACCAGCCGGATGCACCATAGCGGTCACGCCGTGACCATTCCATGTCCGCCCGTCCGAAGACCGGCGCACGTCTTCGCTGTACGAATGGCGAGGGCGGTATGACCCTTCACATCATCGACCGGGTGGCGGTTGAAGACACGGGCGAAGGCGAGCCTGTGGTGTGCGTGCACGGCCTGGGCGGTAGCGCCAACGTCTGGACGCCGCTCGCACCCGGGCTCTCGCGTTATCGCATCGTTCGCGTCGAATTACCTGGCAGTGCCCGTTCAGCACGCGCCGAGGGTGAAATCTCCATTGAGCGCTTCGTGGGGTGCCTGGAACAGATCTGCGAGCGCCTGTCCATTACCCGGGCACACTGGCTCGCCCACTCGCTTGGCACCATTGTGACCCAGCACTTTGCGGTGCTGCATCCGAAGCGCGTTGCAAGCCTCATATTGATTGGTCCGCTCTCCGAGCCCGCCAGCGGTGCGCGCCCGCCTCTTCTTGCCCGGGCCGCACTCGCCCGCAGTCAGGGCGTAGCGGGCCTCCAGACCATCGCCGATCAAACCGTCGCGGCGGCGCTATCGTCCGAGACGCGAGCCCGGCAACCACTCGTGGCAGCCTTCGTGCGCGATTCCGTTGCGCGCAGTTGTCCGGAGGGATATGCCCGCACGTGCGAAGCGCTCGCTCAGGCACGCAGCGCGCCGCTCGATCGAATTTCGGCGCCAGTACTCCTTCTGACAGGCGAGGAAGACGCCGTGGCCCCGCCTCAGTCGGTGCGCGCCCTTGCCGATCGTCTCATCAGCTCGCCTGATGTCCGCATGCGGGTTTTTCCACGCTGCGGTCACTGGCAACCGCTCGAGCGACCCGCGGAGTGCCTGCGTGAGATCGGTGAGTTCATCGCCGCAGCCAACCGCCGCCCGGAGCGCCCCTACCTGACAGCTCTCGCAACTGGAGCCGCCTGATCATGGCCAATGTGCTGTTCACCAATGTGCGCGTATTTGATGGCGGTGGCGAGGCGCCTTTCACCGGCGAGGTGCTGGTCCAGGGCAACCGTATTTCGCGTGTGGTGGAGACCGCCCGAGGCATGCGCTCAGCACCGGTTTCAGGCGCACAGGTGATCGATGGCGCAGGCGCGTTCCTCATGCCGGGAATGATCGAAGCGCACACGCATTTCTCCTGGAATGACCAGCCTAGCCTCGAATCAATCCAGCGTATGCCCCCTGAGGAGCACATTCTCTGGTGCGCACAGGTGGCGAAGCGCTATCTCGACATGGGATGGACGTCCTGCGTAGGCGCAGCCACTGCCAAGCCTCGGCTCGATGTCGTGATCCGCAACGCCATCAATGATGGCACCATCGTTGGCCCCCGATACCTCGCAGCGAGCCAGGAGATCACAGTGCCCGGGGGTTTAGGCGACACCACTGCTCCCCACCTGCCACAGCCCGAATTTGCCTTCGGCGCGGTGGTCAGTGGCGCCGAGGAGATGCGTCGCTGCGTGCGTATGTTCTGCAAGTACGGCGTCGACACGCTCAAGATCAACCTCTCGGGCGAATCCATTACGGGCATGCCCTCCGAGATGAGTCAGTTCACCGAGGAAGAGATCGCGGTGTGCGTGCAGGAGGCAAAAGCCTGGGGCAAACGTGTGGCCGCGCACGCTCGGTCAACCTGGTCGATCAAGCAGTGCATTCGGCACGGAATCGAAGTGATCTACCACGCAAGTTTCGCCGACGAGGAGGCGCTCGATCTGCTCGAAGCGCACAAATTTGACCATTTCGTGGCCCCCGGGCTCGCCTGGCTGATCAACACCAGTCACCACGCCAGCGCCTGGGGACTCACGCCCGAGGTCACGCGCAAGATGGGTTACCACCGCGAGCTCGAAGCCGCCATCGAGAGCATGAAGGCCATGCGCCGACGCGGCATCCGGATCTTGCCTGGCGGCGATTACGGCTTTGCCTGGACGCCGCACGGCACCAATGCAAAAGACCTCGAATATTTCGTCAAGTTTGTTGGCATGAGCCCAATGGAAGCGTTGCTGTCCGCCACCGCCTGGGGCGGGCCGATGATGAAAATGGGCAAGCAGATCGGCTATATCCGCGAGGGCTGCTTTGCCGACTTGCTTCTGATTGACGGCGACCCGCTATCCGATATCACCATCCTTCAGGACCGAGAGCGCATTCTCGCAGTCATGAAGGACGGCGAGTTTCATCGGGCACCGCCCGCCCGACATGCGCGCACCACGCGCTGGGCCGCCTGAGCGGCCCCCCAACCACTGCGCGACGACCCGCACGGAGATATCCATGGCCCGCGCCCCGACCGAAACCCTATTCACCAATGTCCGTATTCTTGACGGGTCGGGGCAGCTGACTTACTCGGGGAGTGTGCGTGTAAGCGGCTCGCGCATTGTGCAGATCACGCGAAGCCTGGGTGGCGTAAGCGCAGGCGACGCAATGGTGATCGATGGCGCAGGCGCCACGCTGATGCCGGGCATGACTGAGGCTCACACGCATTTCTCCTGGAACGACGCCCCGACGCTCGCTGCCATCCAGACCATGCCGCTGGAAGAGCATGTGCTGTGGTCGGCCAAAGTCGCTCACAACTATCTCAAAGCAGGCTTTACCTCCTGCGTGGGTGCGGCCTGTGCGAAGCCCAGGCTCGACGTAGTGATCCGCAATGCGATTGAGGCGGGGCAAATTCCAGGGCCGCGCTATCTCGCGGCAAGCCAGGAAATCACCGTTCCCGGTGGTCTCGGCGACGAGATGCTGCCGCACTTGCCCTTTCCCGACTTCAGCTTTGGCGTAGTGGTCAACGGCGCCGAGGATCTGCGCCGGGTTACTCGCATGTTCCTCAAGTACGGCGTGGACGCGGTCAAGCTCAATCTGTCAGGCGACAACTTCGTACCCGGTGCCGACGCGAAGACCACCTGGATGACCGATGCCGAGGTGGCTGCCTGCGCAGAGGAAGTAAAGATGCGCGGCAAACGCATCATCGTGCACGCGCGCTCCTGTGCAAGTGTCAAGCAGGCGTTGCGGCACGGCATCCGCATGATCTATCACGCAAGCTTCACCGACACCGAAGCACTCGACATGCTTGAGGCAGCCCGCGATGAGGTCTTCGTTGTGCCCGGAATCGGCATCATCTACGCCCTGCTCAATGAGGCCGAACCCTGGGGCGTCAGCCGCGAGAAAGCGGTTTCGATGGGCTATGAGGAAGAGTGGGCAGCAGCGTGTGAATCGCTCAAGGCCATGCACCGCAGAGGCATTCGCGTGCTACCTGGGGGCGACTATGGTTTTGCGTTCAACCCTCATTTGCAGAATGCGCGTGATCTGGAGTTGTTCGTCAGGCACCTCGGCTTTACCCCCATGGAGGCGATCCGCTCGTGCACGCTCTATGGCGGTCAGGTCATGCTGCGGCCCAACGAGCTGGGCCTGGTGAAAGAAGGCTACCTGGCCGACCTGATGCTGCTTGATGGCGACCCGCTCGCCAACCTGTCGATCCTGCGCGATCCAAAACGGATTCTGGCCGTCATGAAAGACGGTGTATTCGCCAAGTCGCCGCCGGTTGACCAGGCCCGTAGCTGGGTGAGCGCCGCATGAGGTGGAGCACGCGTCAGTGGTTGTGGCTCTTGATCGGCGGACCGATCGCGATCTTCTCGATCTGGGCGATTGCAGACAACACGCGGCTCTATTTCGTCACGCTGTTGAATGGCCTTACGCTTGCCTCGCTCTATTTCATTGTGGCGTCCGGCTTTACCCTTGTATTCGGTCTCATGCGTAACGTGAACCTCGCGCATGGATCGCTGTATCTGCTCGGTGGCTATGTCGGTTTCATGGTCGCCGAAACCACTGGCTGGTGGATTCTGGCGGTCGCAGCAGGCTTTCTGGCCGCGGCGATCGTCGGTCTGGTGATGCAGGTTCTGATCCTGCGTCACATGCAGGGTGAGGACATGCGGCAGACCATGGTCACCATTGGCTTGTCGATTGTCATTGCCGACCTGCTGCTCTGGGCATTCACCGCACAGGTGCACCAGATGGACGCACCGGATTGGCTTCACGGACCGATTCGGGGCATTCCGCTCATCAAAGCCTATTCGGCGTATCGGCTGAGCCTGCTCGCGTTTGGTATTGCGATCGGTGTGTTCCTCTGGTGGCTGCTTACCCGAACCCGCGTGGGCGCCATGATTCGAGCAGGCGTCGACGACCGCAACATGCTGGCAGCCTCGGGCGTAAATGTGAACCTGGTTTTTGCAATCACCTTCATGCTTGGAGCGGGCCTTGCAGGCTTTGGCGGCGTGATCGGAGCAGTGGAACTGTCCATGGTGCCTGGCGAGGACACACGACTCCTGCTCGCTTCACTGATTGTCGTGATCGTGGGCGGGATGGGCAGCGTGGTGGGGGCAGCGATCGGCGCAGTGATCCTGGGGCTCGCTGAAACCTTCGGGCTCGCTTATGCGCCGACCTACAGCGTGGTATTCACCTTCGTGATTCTGGTTCTTGTGCTTGCATTTCGGCCGCGCGGCATCCTGGGGAGGCCCGCATGAGCGCGAGCCGCTGGCGGCGGGCCATGCAGGGCGGACTCAATCCGTCTGGTTCTTTGTCGCGCGCGGCGTCAGCCCCGCTGGGTCGAAGCGGGCCCACCACCGTTGACCCGTATGCATCAAGCGATGCGCCGCGCTGGCTCAAGTTTCTCTGGCGTCACCTCTCGGCGCGGCATGTGCTGATCTTCCTGCTGGCGCTTGTCTACCCGCTGATCGCCACACCGTTTTTCACCTTCCAGGTCGCAGCACAATCGCTGGTGTTGGGCCTGATCGCACTGTCGCTCACTTTCCTGGGCGGCTATGGCGGCATCGTCTCGCTTGCCCAGATGTCAGTCGCGGGGGTAGCGGGCTATGCCGTGGCAATCTTCGGTGAAAGCAGCACGCCAATCAGCTTGGGATGGCCCTGGTGGGTGGCGGTTGTGTTTTCCCTCCTGATTGCCACCGCCTTTGCGACGCTAGTGGGCTGGCTGTCGGTTCGCACCGAGGGTATCTACACCATCATGATCACGCTCGCCTTCGGCGTCGCGTTCTATTACCTGGCGTTGCAGAACTACACACTATTCAATGGCTTCCAGGGCTTTCAGAAGGTCTATCCGCCCGACGTGTTCGGTCTCAACTGGCGCGAGCCCACCCCATTCTTCTACCTCTGTCTCTTTTGGGCTCTGGCGGGTTACCTGGCGGTCAAATGGCTGATTCGCACACCGTTTGGCATTGCGCTCCAGGGTGTTCGCGATAACCCGCGACGGATGGCCGCGCTCGGCTTCAATGTGGTGGCACACCGGGTTGCCGCCTACGCCTTTGGCGGATTGCTCGCAGCCATCGGTGGCGTACTCCTCGTCTGGTACAACGGACTCATCACACCTGGCTCGGTCAACACGGGCTGGCAGATCAACATTCTGGTTATCGCGGTACTCGGCGGCATGCGGCACCCGATCGGCGCCTTCCTCGGCGCGATCGTGTTCGTCCTGCTTCAGACCTTTGCAATCGACCTCATCGACCGCGAACGTTTCAACCTCGTGATCGGCACAGTGTTCCTCGCCATCGTGCTGTTCTCACCCGACGGCCTGCTCGGGCTTTGGTCAAAGTTTCGCCGCCGGTTTGATGCCCAGCACCAGGCTCAGTCGTCCCATTCCGATGGACCAACCCAGCGCCACTGAGCGCATTTCAGCAAGGAGAAGAAGATGAAGGAGACCAAACGGATCTGGATTCGCTCGATGACGGGAGCCGCAGTCGCGGCTGCCCTCACGAGCGTCGCCTGGGCGCAGGGCGCTCCGGTCAAGGTCGGCGTGCTCGCCACGCTGGAAGGGCCATTTGCCGCAGGTGGTGCCGACGGCATGCGTGGCGCGGAACTCGCCATCAAGGAGCGGGGCGGGGTAGTCGCAGGACGCAAGATCGAAATGATCAAGGCCTCGTCTAATGCCAATCCGGATGTCGCGGTCAACGCGGTCCGCAAGCTCGTCGAGCAGGATAAGGTCGACATCGTGGTGGGTCCGTTATCGGGCGGCGAAGGCATTGCGGTCAAGGACTATTCCAAAACCCAGCCCAACATGACCTTCATCAACGGTGGCTCCGGCGCGCAGGCAACCACCCTGGTCAATCCCAGCCCGAACTTCTTCCGCTTCAACACTGAAGGCGCGCAGTGGATGGTGGGCCTCGGTAAAGCCGCGGTCGACAAGGGCTACAAGCGGGTGATGGTCATCGCCGAAGACTATGCGTTCCCGTACTCGCAGGTGCAGGGCTTCATGACCGAGTTCTGCAAGCTCGGCGGCCGGGTACCAGTGAAGGCCTGGGTCCCGTTGGGTGGTAAGGACTACTCGTCGGTGATTGCGCGTATTCCGAAAGACGTTGACGCGCTGCTCGTGGTGCTCGGTGGAGCGGACGCCGTGAACTTCCTGAACCAGTATGAGGCAGCGGGCGGCGATAAACCGATGATGGGTGGCTCCATCACCGTGAGCCAGGACGTTCTCAACTATCGCGGCAAACGTCGTGACTCGTTGGTGGGAACGATCTCGGCAGGCCCCTACGCCGATGGCTTCGATGGAGCCGACTGGAAAGCCTTCGTGTCGGCCTACCAGAAGAACTTCCCGGTGTCCGCCGGCGGCTATCCGAGCCCGAGCCTCTTCGCGCTGGTGTATTACACCAACATGAAGGCGGCACTCGATGCGCTCGATGTGGTCAAGGGCGATCTGTCGGGTGGTCAGGCGAAATACCGCGATGCACTCTCAAACCTCGAACTCAAGATGCCCACCGGCACAGTGAAGCTTGATTCGAATCGTCAGGCCATCGGCACCACGTTCGTAACCGAAGTGGTGAAAGATGCTCAGGGCGCACTTACCACGCGCGTGCTGCGCAAGGTCGACAATGTCGATCAGCTGCTGGGACTGAAGAAGGAAGAGTTCCAGATCGGTTCGCGCGACGTGCCGAACTGCCCGTAAACCCCCAGTCGCCTGCAGCAGCTTCCTTCGCACATGACCTCCGCAGCCCGTCTACGTGCCTCGCCCGGTGGCCGCCCCTCGGGCGGCACCACCAGCGCGCGCTCACACTCGGGTGGCGCGCCGATTGCCTCGTCTCACGCCCTGGTGCTCCAGAGTGTGAGCCGGGCGTTCGGCGCGCTGCGTGCGGTCGATGATGTATCACTCGAAGTTGCTGCAGGCGAGAAATATGCGGTACTCGGATCGAATGGCGCCGGCAAAACTACGCTGTTTAACACCATCACCGGCGATTTTCCGCCCACATCCGGACGGATCGAATTCTTCGGCGAAGACATCACACTGCTTAGCCCCCATGAACGTATTCGAAAAGGCCTGCGACGCACCTATCAGTCTTCGCTCCTGTTTCGCGACCTCTCGGTTCGCGACAATCTCTTTCTGGCAGTACGTGGCGTAGCAAGCGGCCGCTTCAGCATATGGCGTCCGTCGGCCTCGCACCCCAGCCGGCGTGCCACCGATGACCTGCTCGATCGCGTCCGGCTCACGCATATCGCCGACCAACCGGTGGCAAGCCTCGCACATGGCCAGCAACGCCAGCTCGAAATAGGCATGGCGCTGGCTGGCGCGCCGCGACTCATTTTGTTTGACGAGCCTGCAGCCGGCCTTTCGCCCGCGGAGCGGCGTGAACTCG
>JALREG010000114.1 GCA_023253905.1 Burkholderiaceae bacterium | reverse complement strand
TAGATCTCATCGACCGACATGCCGCCCTGTGCGATGACGGGCGGCAGCAGAAGATTTTCCTCGCACGACAGACTGGCGAAGATGCCACGCTCCTCCGGGCAGTAACCGATTCCCAGGCGCGCGACCGAATGAGGTGGCATGGCCACCGTTTCGGTGCCGTTCACGGTGATGGAGCCCGTGCGACGGCCAACCAGCCCCAGGATGGATTTGAGCGTGGTGGTTCGGCCGGCACCGTTTCGGCCGAGTAGTGTGACCACCTCGCCCTGATTCACATGCAGGTCGATGCCGTGCAGGATGTGCGATTCGCCGTACCAGGCGTGTACGTCGGTCAGCCGAAGCAGTTCGCGCCCGGACTCAGCCATGTGCGCCCTGCAATTCGGTTTCGGCGCTGCCCATGTAGGCTTCCAGCACCTGGGGGTTACGTGAGACCACTTCGTAGGGTCCTTCAGCGATGATCTGTCCGCGTTGCAACACCGAGATCGTGTCGGCGATACGCGAGACCACGCCCATGTTGTGCTCGACCATGAGGATGGTGCGGTTCGCGCTCACCTTGCGGATCAGTTCGGTCACGCGATCGACGTCTTCATGCCCCATGCCCTGAGTCGGTTCATCAAGCAGCATGAGCTCTGGATCCATCGCGAGCGTGGTGGCGATTTCAAGCGCACGTTTGCGCCCGTAGGAGAGCTCCACCGTGACGGTATCGGCGAAGTCGGTGAGACCGACCGTATCGAGCAGCTCCATGGCGCGGCCGTTCAGGGAGTCGAGCACGCGCTCGGAGCGCCAGAAGTGAAAAGAGTTACCGAGTTGGCGCTGCAGGCCGATTCGGACATTTTCGCGGACGGTCAGATGCGGAAATGTCGCCGAGATCTGGAATGATCGGATGATGCCGCGACGCGCGATCTGCGCAGGCTTCTCGCGGGTGATGTCCTGGCCTTTGAACACGATCGAGCCGCGGGTGGGCGGCAGGAATTTCGTGAGCAGGTTGAAGACGGTGGTTTTGCCGGCGCCATTGGGGCCGATCAAGGCATGGATGTGCCCGCGGCGCACGCTCAAATTCACGTCGGCGACCGCGACAAAGCCCTTGAACTCCTTCACCAGACCTGTGGTCTGCAGGAGCGTGTCGGAGGGGTGACTGGGCGCGGACATTTCTGGGGTTGATCTGTGACAAAAGGTTTACAACCGGGAACCCTACACGAAACCCCGGCGGTCTGGCAGCTCCCGCAAGGCGTTGCGGGGCTTTTCCGGGGGAGCCGGGGCTACATGGGCTCAGTCTGCCTTGATGCCGATGTCGCGAACCAGTTTGGTCCAGCGCTCGACGTCTCGTCGAACCAGCGCACGCTCGGCGCCTGCATCCAGCGAGAGCGGTTTGCCACCGGCTTTGGTGAAGGCCTCGCGAAGTTCGCTGTCGGCAATCACCGCCGACAGCTCCCGGCGTAGCCTATCCTGGATGTCGCCTGGGGTTTTTGCGGGTGCGAAATAGCCAAACCAGGATTCCAGATCAAGCGAAACACCGCTCTCGATGAAGGTTGGAACATCGGGATGAAGGGCGCTTCGGTCGGCCCCTGAGGTGGCGAGCGGCTTGACCGCCCCCGCCGCAATCTGGGTGCGTGCGGTGGACGATAAATCGATGAACACGTCGACCCGGCCACCGATCAGGTCAGGGTAGACGGCCTGCGCGCCCTTGTAGGGCACATGCACCACCTTCACCCCGGCCAGATGCCAAAGCGCGGCGGCGAGCACATGCTGACCTGAGCCGTTGCCGGCTGAGGCATAAGTGAGTTTGTCGGGGTTTGTACGCGCATACGCGATCAGTTCGCGTAATGACCCGAACGGCAGGTCGCGTCGGGCGACCAGCGTATAGCCGTAACTGACCGCGAGTCCCACCGACTCGAAGTCGCGCAGGCTGTCGTAGGAGAGCTTCTG
>JALREG010000034.1 GCA_023253905.1 Burkholderiaceae bacterium | reverse complement strand
GCCCCGTTCTCGCCCACCAGCGCATGGATCTCACCCGTTGCGACGATGAAGTCGACCTCATGGAGCGCTTGGGTCGCCCCGAAGGACTTGGAAAGCGCACGGACCCGAACGGCCTCACGGTCGACCGCGGCCGGGCTCGAGATGCTGCGGGATTCGGGCCCGACCGGCGGCGACACTCGCGGAATCCTCAGGTGATGCTGATGCGTCGAACCTGCATGGCGGGGTCGACGATCCGGCCTTTGTCGATGATGACCTGACCGTCCAGCATGACGGTGCAGTCGCGCATCGGCACGTCATAGTGCCCACGCGTGGTGCGCTTGCCACCGCCCTGCGAATTGGGCCCAGTGGAAAACAGGAAATTACCCGCGAACACGCGAGCGCCTGCGCGGTGACGTTCCGGTTCCTCGCCGTGCAGTGCCATGGCATACCACCGGGCCTGCGGGTTGAGCCCCCAGCCCAGATGCGACACCGCATACGGGTCGCGGTCGGCGTCATGCGCTTTGCCATCGTCCAGCCAGTCGCGCATCAATTTGGCATCGAGCCCGCCATCGACTTGGGTGACAAAACCATCGTTGATCTCGAGGCGAACCGCATCTTGTACATAGCGACAGTAGGGCAGGATGACGATATCCCCGGGTTGAATGACGACCGTACCGTTTGCCGAGCCCTCATTGGGAAAGGTGTGCAGATGACCGCCTCCCCAGTGGTCGAAGTGGCCGGGTTCATCTGAAAACCCCCACTGAGCCATCACCGGATACTCGCCCCGTGTGTAACGAAGGTCGGTACCCGCCTCCGACATCACCCGCACCTCGCGGGTACGGCTGTATAGGGCTTCGGCGTATTTCACCGCGTCTTTCAGACCCGGTGGTGATATCAGTTGTTCGAGATCATCTGGGCCATCGATGATCATGAGTACACGCGTGCCGCCGTCCATCACCTCTTTTAGCCAGCGCGTGAAGAGCGGCACATGAAAGATGACGAGCAGATCGGCGGCCTTGACCGCCTCCAACGTGCCCTTGCACTTGCCGATGGTGGGTACGCCCACCTTGGTCCAGGAGGGCACAGAATTGACGCGCATTTCATAAACGTCCGCGCCGAGCTCGTCGCAGGCGGCGAACGCGGCCTCGATATATTCGCGCCGGGTGGCGAGATCACTCACCAGCACCACGGTTTCGCCGGCGCTGACTTTCGAAAGCTCAAACTGACGACGAAACAAAAATCCAAGCTTACCCGGGTTGATTTCAGTGGCGCGTAGGGCGGGAGAGATCATGAGCGTGCTCGCGGCAAAAACGCGTTGGCAGAGAGTGGGCGATTGTGGGTGGGGGCAGCCCGGGGTGTCAACACGGAGAGGTCCGATTCGGCAGCGGTCTGATCGGCGGTGCGATCGTAGGACGAGCGGGCCCGCACCAGAAAGTCAGAATGGATTCACGACACGAAGGCTTCGCTGAAAAATTCGCCCATGCTGCAGATCCTCTGAATAAAGCACGGATGACCCGGCTTCGATTGCGGCGGCGACGATCATTGCGTCGTAAAGCGAGAGCTGATGCCTTGCGTGGATATCCAGTCCGCGATCATGAATGGATTCGGTGAGCGGGATCACGCTACAGACCACTCGGAAGGTGGCCAGCACTTCCCTGACCTGCGGCAGCGGTAAATTTAACTTTCGACGTGCGACCGACGCGAACTCGTTCAGCACCTGCACGCTGATGACTCCGCCCGTCTCCAGTAAACGCTCTGCGCGGTCAGCTTTACGGGTGTCACTCGATAGCAGATAGAGCAGAACATTGGTATCGAAAAACGGTTCAGCTGCGCTCATTGGCCTCCAGCCGATCGAAGTGGAAGGTGGCGGGCAAAGTGCCGCGGAATTTTCTGAGCCGCCGTAGCAGCTCGCGCCGGCCGGGGGCTTTTGAGACTTCCAGGGTTCTGCGATCGGCCAGGTGTAATTCGATCTGGTCGCCCTCCTTGAGCTCGAGGGCGCGAACGACCGAAACGGGCAGGCGTACAGCCAGACTGTTACCCCATTTGGAAACTTGCATACTGACTCGCTAGATATACTTTCGAATAAGTATATCTAAGTCTTCGGCGCGACGCTGCTACCTCGCCAAGGTAGAGGCCATTCTTCGCAGGGCCGGCTTGTCAGGCTTACCCACTGCGGTCTTGGGCAAGGTGTCCACCTGAATAAGATGCGCGGGCACCTTGTAGCGGGTGAGGCGTGCCTCGAGGTGTTCGCGTAGCGCCTCAGTGTTCAGGCACTTCACACGCCCGACCGCATAAGCCACCAGCACCTCACCCCGATAACTATCGGGAATGCCGACGACCGAGGCCTCTTGTACATCCGGGTGGGTGAGCAGCACCTCCTCGACTTCGCGCGGATACACATTGAACCCACCGACAATCACCATGTCTTTCTTGCGGTCTCGGATAAACAGATAGCCATCGTGGTCGAACTCACCGATATCGCCGGTGTAGAGCCAGCCGTCGCGAAGCGCAGTGGCGGTCTCTTCCATCAGGCCCCGATAACCTTGCATGATTTGCGGGCCGCGGGCGCGGATCTCGCCGCTGCAGCCCTCGGGCAGTACCCGTGTGCCGCTCTCAAGATCAACGATCTGAATCTCAGTGAGCGGTAGCCGAACGCCCACCGATCCGGGCTTGCGAATGCCCTCCAACGGGTTATAGCTCAGCACCGGACCGGCTTCGCTCTGCCCGTAACCTTCCACCACCGTGCAGCCGGTGGCCTGCTGCCACCGCTCAAGCACCGCCACCGGTAGCGCAGCCGCACCCGAATAACAGAGGCGCAGCGACTGAAGCGAGGCGGTGGCAAAGCCCTCATGAGCCATCAGTCCGGTAAAGAGGGTTGGGCTTCCCGAGAACAGCGTGATCTGATGACGTTCGATCGCCGCGAATACCCATTCGGGCCGATAGCGCGGAAGGATCACCAGGGTGCCCCGACAGAACACAGCGAGGTATAGCCCCATGGCGACTGCGTACACATGAAAGAGGGGCGTGACCGCCAGGATGCGCTCGTTATCCATTCGGGTGGGAAGCAGCGCCTCGCGCTGGCTCACGTTGATGGAAACCGACTCATGTGTGAGGTTCACACCCTTCGAGCGGCCCGTGGTGCCACCGGTGTATTGAAGCGTGGAGAGCGCCTCGGGCGAGGGCAGGGGAAAGTTGCCCAGTTCCAGCGGATCATCGCGCCAGCGCGTGAGGCGCCACTCTGGGCCCACCGACCAGCGATGCCGCACACCCTGCTCGGCGGCGAGCGAGATGAGGGTCTGCGCGCAATCGGCGTCGTGAATCAGACCAGCAGGCTCGGCGTTTGCAAGAATCGGCGCAAGTTCATGCGGTGTGTAGGCAGGATTGAGCGGCACCAGCTGCAGCCCCGCAGCCTGCACCGCGAAGCTTGCGACGGCGATGTCGATGGAGTTGGCCATCAGCACGGCGATGCGGCCACCCGGTGGACAGCGGTTGGCCAATTCGCGCGCCAAGCCGGCCACGCAGACTGCGTAGTCGCGATAGCTTAAGCGCTCGTCGCCACAGATCAGTGCAGGCGCATCGGGTGCGTGCCGCGCCGCGTCGACCAGTGCATGAACGACGGTAGGGTATCGCCTCGGTAGTGCGTGCCCCGCATCGGTCAAGCGTCATCTCCGACACGGATCACCACCGCCATCCCGGTGTCGCCGGCCGCGCAGCCGGTGAACAGGCCCAAGCCGCCACCGCGCATGGCCAGTTCTTCAATCAGTTCGATGATGGCGCGAAGTCCGGTGGGCGCCTGCGGATGCCCCCACACCAGCGAGCAGCCGAATCGGTTCATGCGATGGGTCGGAATCCCAAACGCGTCAGCGAGCACGATGTCGTTCACCACGAATGGATTGTGGGTCTTGATGACATCAATCTCGGCAATGCCGAGCCCGGCGCGCTCCAATGCCTGTCGCGCTGCCGGCACTGGCGCCTCGGGCATGTAGCCCTTTTCAACGCGTGACTGTCCGAATGCGAGGATTCGAATTGCGATCTCAGGGTTGGACGATAATTCACGTGCGCGGTGAGGCGTGGTGACCACGATGCCCGCCGACCCATCAGCCGGATGCGTCTGTCCGCCGAACGTCACGCTGCCGTCGGGCCGAACGGGGGACAGCCTGGCGAGCTTGTCCGCCGAGGTGGGGTGAACGCCTTCGTCGCCGGTGAGCGTGGTGCGCACGCGTTTCATCCTCGCATCGGGCACCTCGAACGGCAG
>JALREG010000422.1 GCA_023253905.1 Burkholderiaceae bacterium | reverse complement strand
ACTTGGCGGTGGTGCCGCCCATGTCAAAGGCAATGACTTTGGAAAGGCCCAGCGCGTTGGCGTATGCCGCAGCGCCAATACAGCCGCCGATCGGCCCCGACTCCACCAGCGCCACAGGCTGCTCGAGGGTACGCGCCACCGACAGCACACCGCCGTTGGAGCCCATCATGAAAAACGAACCCGCAAAGCCACGCTCGCGCAGCCGCGCATCGAACCCCTGGATGTAATCGCGCATCCGGCCGCCCACATAGGCATTGGCCACTGCGGTGGACGTACGCTCGTATTCATACCACTCGCGCGTGAGCGACGTGGACGCGGTGACATACACGCCGGGTAACCGCTCGGCGAGCCGCGCAGCCACCCGCTCCTCATGCGCGGGGTTGGCATAGGCATTCAGAAACGACACCGCCACTGCGGCGACGCCGGCTGCGGCAAGCTGACCGGCGAGCGCATCGATCTCGGCATCATCGGGCACCTGGGTAGGCGTTCCGTTGGCCGACATCCGCTCGGAGAGTTCGAATCGAAGCGTCCGCGGGACCAGAGGCGGATCTCGCCGGTAACCGAGCATGAACGGCACCGGCCGGTTACCGCGCGCGATTTCGAGCAGATCGCGAAATCCACGGGTGGTCACGAGCGCCGTTCGCGCCCCGTTCCGTTGTAAAAGCGTGTTGATCACGAATGTGGTGCCGTGCTTGAGCAGACGCGCTTCGTCGAGCCCGACGCCTGTATCTCCCAATGCATCGAGCACGCCTTCAACAAGGTCGTCATACCGCGTGAGCGACTTGCCATAGAGCACTCGACGCTCGTGCGCGTCATAAACGGCAATGTCGGTGAAGGTTCCGCCGGTATCAGCGGCCACCAGATAGCGCATCCCTGTCTCCATTCAAATCAGTCACGCTCCGAGTCCGAGACTGCCCGCGCGCCCCTGCTTTGTCCAGGCAGAAGCACCCGATAAAGGAACGCGGATGGCTCGGTACAATCCGGCATCCCATCATCGGAACACCGTCCATGGCCGCTGTGATCACCCTGGATCAGCTCAACCGCGCCTCGCGAGAAGCATTCACCCGTCTGCTCGACGGCACCTATGAGCATTCGCCCTGGATCGCGGAACGCGCCTGGGAAGCACGGCCCTTCACCACCATCGCTGGGCTCAAACTCGCCCTGGTCGCCGCGGTCCGCGCGAGCAGCCGCGAGGAGCAACTCGCGCTGATCCGCGCGCATCCGGAGCTCGCCGGCAAGGCCATGTTGGCCAGGACACTCACGAATGAATCCACACTCGAGCAGGGCAAAGCGGGCCTCACCCAGTGCACGCCCGAGGAATTTCGCCTCATTCACTCGCTCAACGACCGCTACAACCAGCGGTTCGGATTTCCGTTCATTCTCGCTGTGCGCGGACCGCGTGGCACCGGTCTCAACAAGCAGGCGATCCTCTCAGCCTTTGAGCGCCGCGTGGCCCATCACCCCGATTTCGAATTCAGCGAGGCCCTTCGCAATATCCACCGAATCGCAGAGATCCGCCTCGACGACAAATTCGGGACCGAACCCGCGCTCGGTCACCTGGTGTGGGATTGGGCCGAGGCGCTCGCCCGCCACAGCGACCCCGGGTTCGCCGAGCAGGGCCAGCTCACAGTCACCTACCTCACTGACGCGCATCGCGCCGTGGCCCGGCAACTTCACGATTGGATGCAATCCGACTGCGGCTTTGACGAGGTCAGCATCGATGCGGTGGGCAATGTAGTGGGGATCTATCACGGGTCCGACCCGAGCGCGCCCAGGTTATTAACCGGCAGCCACTACGACACGGTGCGAAACGGCGGCAAATATGACGGGCGGCTGGGCATCCTGGTTCCCATGGCCTGCGTGCGCGAGCTCGCGCGCAGCCACCGCCGTCTGCCCTTTGGCATTGAGGTCGTTGGTTTTGCCGAGGAAGAGGGCCAACGCTACAAGGCGGTCTTCCTGGGCTCGAGCGCGCTCACTGGCAGCTTCGATCCCGCCTGGCTCGACCAGCAGGATTCAGCAGGGGTCACCATGCGCCAGGCGATGGCGCAGGCCCGTCTGGATGTGAATCAGATTCCATCGCTCAAACGTGACCCAGCCCGCTACCTGGGCTTTGTTGAGGTCCATATCGAACAGGGGCCGGTGCTAAACGAGCGCGATCTTCCGCTCGGTGTGGTCACCTCGATCAATGGCAGCATCCGGTATGTCGGTGAAATCATGGGCATGGCCAGTCACGCGGGCACCACGCCCATGGGCAGCCGGCGGGACGCGGCCGCCGCGGTTGCCGAATTCATCCTGTTCGTGGAACAGAGAGCAGCGGCCGAACCCGACCTGGTCGCCACAGTCGGCATCCTCGAGGTACCGGGCGGGTCGATCAATGTGGTGCCAGGGCGCAGCCGCTTCAGCCTCGATGTGCGCGCGACCACCGATCCGGTACGAAATACCTGTGCAAACGATCTGCTTCGCGAGCTATCGGCAATCTGCGCTCGGCGCGGCGTGAGCTTCCAACTTGAAGAAACCATGCGGGTTGCCGCAGCACCCAGCGCCCCCGCATGGCAGGCGCGCTGGGAAAACGCAGTGCGTGCGCTGGGTCTACCCGTGTTTCGCATGCCCAGTGGCGCCGGGCACGACGCCATGAAGCTGCACGATCTGATGCCCCAGGCGATGCTGTTTGTTCGAGGTGAGAATTCGGGTATCAGCCATAACCCGCTCGAATCCACCAACAGCCACGATATCGATCTCACAGTGCGTGCGTTTCAGGACCTGATCGGCCAGTTATCCGCTGCTTGATCGGCAGCCTGCGCATCCGGGCGTACCCGCGGCGCGGGGCCGCAGGCCTGCTCACCCCTCTGGTATGCCTTCGCCTGCCTCCGTCCGGTCTTGTCCGCCGCCTGCCAGTCCGATATTCTCTCCTCGTGACCCTGGGCGGGCGCTGATCAATATCGGCCGTTGCCCGAAATCAATATCTAAACCCACTGGAAGAGGCGATCATGATCCGACGTGCTGTTCTATCAAGTGCTGTCGCACTGGGGCTCTCCGCGCTGATCCCGCTGGACGCATCGGCGCAGGCAGAAAACCGCATCTTCCGGTTTGTCCCGCACGCGAATCTGGCGGTGCTCGACCCGATCTGGACCACCGCCTATGTCACGCGCAATCATGGCTACATGGTGTACGACACCTTGTTCTCCGAAGATGCGCAGGGCAACGTCAAGCCGCAGATGGTCGACACTTATTCGGCATCGGCTGACAAGAAAACCTGGCGCTTTACGCTTCGAAGCGGCCTGGAATTCCACGACGGCAAACCCGTCACCAGCGCAGACGTGGTGGCCTCGCTCAAACGCTGGGCCTCGCGCGACGCGATGGGAGGCGTGTTGAGCGGCTTTATTGACCGCTACCAGACCCCTGATGCCCGCACCTTCGAAATCGTGTTGAAAGAACCCACTGGCATTTTGATTGATGCGCTCGGCAAGGCTTCGTCCAACGTGCCGTTCATCATGCCGGAGCGCATCGCCAACACACCGGGCACCGAGCAGATCAAAGAGGCCATCGGCTCCGGGCCGTTCATTTTCAAGGCCGATGAATTCAAGCCGGGGGCCAAAGCGGTTTATGAGCGCAACCCGCGTTATCAGTCGCGTGACGAACCCTCCAGCAGTATGGCGGGCGGGCGCAAGGTCAATTTTGACCGCGTGGAGTGGGTGATCATCCGCGACCCGCAAACCCAGTTCAACGCGTTGAAGGCGGGCGAAGTCGACATGGTCGAGCAGCCCGCGTTCGAGCAGTACTACACGCTCACCAAAACCGCAGGGCTGAAGGTAATTGATTTTTCGCCGGCGGGACTGCAGTTCATCATGCGCTTCAACCATCTGCATCCGCCCTTCAACAACCCCAAGGTACGACAGGCAGCCATGCTGGCGATGGGTCAGCAAGCCTACATCGCCACCCAGGTGGGCGTGCCGGAACTCGGCCGGGTATGCCGCAGCATGTACCCGTGCGGCACTACCTACGCCGATGAGAACACCGGCGAATTCACCGGGTCGCCCAACATCGCACGTGCCAAGGCGCTGCTGGCTGAGGCGGGCTACAAGGGCGAGCCGATCGTACTGATGCGGCCCACCGATCTCGCCTCCATCGCGAAAATCCCGCTGGTTGCACGGCAGCAGCTGGAAGCCGCCGGCTTCAAAGTCGATTTCCAGCAGATGGATTGGGCGTCGCTCGTCGCGCGCCGCGCCAAGAAAGATCTGCCCAGCGCTGGCGGCTGGAATCTTTTCCTCACGGCCTGGACGGCAGGTGATATCTCGAACCCGCTCACCATGGCCATGTTCAACGCTAAGGGCGACAAGGGCTGGTTTGGCTGGCAGGACGAGCCGCGGATCGAAAAGCTGAAAGACGATTTCGCACGCGCCGACAGCGTTGAGGCGAAAAAGAAAATCGCGAGTCAGATCCAGGCGATTGCCTTTGAGACCGCCACGCATGCGCCGCTGGGTCAGTACCGACAGCCCGCAGCGGTGCGTGACATCATCGACGGCGTGCTCGAAACCCCTGGCGTACCCGTACTCTGGAATATCACCAAGAAATGACGACGCGCTGACGCGGTCGGCCGCTGATGTTGCGATTCGTTGTCAGCCGCCTTGCGGCGGTGCTGCCGGTGTTGTTCGTGGTCTCGTGCGTGGTCTTTCTGATCCTGCGCCTCGCCCCGGGCGACCCGGCCGCCGTCATCGCGGGTAACTCGGCCACCACCGCCGATATCGAGCAGATCCGTGCCAAGCTCGGGTTGGACCGATCTCTGCCGGTGCAGTTTGGAATCTGGCTGGGGCGGGTGGTGCAGGGCGATCTGGGCTACTCCTACTTCCTGAATAAGCCTGTGGCTGAACTGATCGCGCAGCGCCTGGAGCCGACCGCCTCACTCGCTATCGGCACCATCCTGATGGCGGTGCTGATTGCAGTGCCATTGGGCGCCATCGCGGCCTCTCGCATGGGGGGGTGGGTCGATCGCGCACTGTCGGTCGTCTCAGTGGCCGGGTTTTCAATCCCGGTGTTTGTCACCGGCTATGTGCTGATCTATCTCTTCTCGATTCAACTCGACTGGCTCCCGGTACAGGGCTATCGGCCTCTGGGCGGCAAGGAGGGACTGGCGGGCTGGGCGCGCCATCTGATCCTGCCCTGGGCTGCACTGTCGATCATTTATGTTGCGCTGATCGCCCGCATTACACGCGCGGCCGTATCCGAGGCTCTCACTGAAGACTACATCCGGACCGCGCGAGCCAAGGGCGTCTCGGAGCACGTGGTGCTCATCCGTCATGCGCTTCGGAACGCCGCAGTACCAATCGTCACCGTGATTGGCATCGGGGTCGCACTCCTGATTGGCGGCGTGGTGGTGACTGAAACCGTATTCGCAATCCCGGGCCTGGGATCACTCACGGTCGATGTGGTGCTGAACCGAGACTTTCCCGTGATCCAGGGACTGGTCATGTTTTTTGCAGTCGTCTATGTGCTGATCAATCTGCTGGTCGACCTCAGCTATCTCGCGCTTGATCCGCGGATCCGCTACTGATGAGCACCTTCCAGAAGCTCTGGGCGAATGGCGCGTTTCGATTCGGCGCAGGCGTGCTCGCGCTGGTGTTTGCGATGGGCGTGCTTGCGCCATTTCTTGGCACAGTCGATCCCGCGGTCATGGACTACAACAACATCAACCGCGCCGCCGGTCACACCGGCCCGTTCACCCTGGTTGATGGCACGCAGGTCGCGCATGCCTTCTGGCTGGGCACCGACAATTTCGGGCGCGACCTCTACAGCCGGGTGCTCTACGGCGCGCGCGTCTCGCTGCTGGTCGCGATCAGCACAGCATTCCTCGCACTCATCGCAGGCGGTGCAATCGGCATGCTCGCGGGCTACTTCCGCGCCGCCTGGAGTGACCGCCGAAGCGGCCTGCGTCGTGTCAACACCAACGTATGGGCGGCAGGGTCCCGCCACAAGGGCCAAATATGGGCAAAACGCTAAGAACCGCTCACGATTATTCGTGCAAGTGCACAAGAAAGAGGTTAGGGGTGGCTTATGCGCCGAGCAGCCCCTCGCGAACCTCATCAATTGCGGCAGGGTCCATGGAGAGTTCGTAGATCCCGATACTGGTGAGGAGCTTGGCCCCCGCAACGGTGCCTGCCAGCTCGCCGCACACGCCAACCTCAACGCCTCCCTTCGCCGCCCCTTCGGCAACCGCGCGAAGCAGCGCCACAACCCCAGGGGCAGCCGCATCCTGCAGCGCAACGAGCGCCGGATTGATCCGATCCGCCGCCATCGCGTACTGCGTGAGGTCATTCGTCCCGATGCTGACAAAGTCGAGCCCAGATGCGAGTTCTGC
>JALREG010000398.1 GCA_023253905.1 Burkholderiaceae bacterium | reverse complement strand
TCAACAAGCTGATCACCGGGGGGCTGCGCCTGGGCGTGTCGCGGCAACTCGTTCTGCGGGCGCTCGCCGAGGCGAGCGCGGTCGATGCCCGGCTGATCGCCCAGCGCATCATCGGATTCACCGATCGCAATACCGTGCCCGACGGGTCACGATATCGTGCGCTGGTTACGCCGGCGGGCGCCGGGGCGGTCGCGGATCGCTCCCTGCTCCTGGGGGACGGAAGCGCTGAATCTCTACGGGGGTCGGCGGCGACCGCGACAGATGCCGTTCAACCCTCTGATCCGGCGCTCGCGCTTCTTCCCTATCCGTTCATGCTCGCGCACAGCTGGGACCCGGCAAGAGCCAATGCCGAGCCGGCTGCCGAGTGGCTTGCGGAGTGGAAGTGGGACGGGATCCGGGTGCAGCTGGTGCGAAGGCAACACGCGGTCGCGTTGTGGTCACGTGGCGAGGAACTGCTCACCGACCGGTTCCCCGAGATCGTGTCCGCCGCCCTGGCGCTTGCGCCCGGCACGGTGCTAGATGGTGAACTTTTATGCTGGGCGGTGGGTGCACCCCGCCCCATGGATTTCGCAGCGATGCAGACCCGTATCGGCCGTCTGCGCCCTGGGGCAACGACGCTGCGCCAGACGCCCGCACGCCTGGTGGTCTTCGATTGTCTGGAACATCAGGGGATCGATGTGCGCGGCCAGGCGCTCCGCCTGCGCCGGCAGGCGCTTTCTGACAGCCTGGCGCTGGCCGCGCCGGATCCCGACCGTCTCTGCGTGGCGCCCGCTCTCGAAGCACCGACCTGGGCGGACCGGGCGGGGCTGCGCGAGGCAGCACGCACCTTCGGTGCCGAAGGCCTGATGCTCAAGCGACTCGATTCGGCCTACGGCATCGGTCGTAGCCGTGTCGGCGGCGGCCACTGGTTCAAGTGGAAGCTTGACCCGTTTGCGGTCGATGCGGTGCTGATCTATGCGCAGGCCGGCCACGGCAGGCGGGCTGGCCTTTACACCGACTACACCTTTGCAGTCTGGGATCGGTCGGCGGCCGAGGCGCCGCGGCTGGTACCGTTTGCGAAGGCCTACTCGGGTCTGACCGATGCCGAGATCCGGGAAGTCGATGCGATCATCCGGCGTACCACCGTCGAGCGGTTCGGGCCGGTAAGAAGCGTTGAACCTGCGCTGGTATTCGAAATTGGTTTCGAGGGCATTGCCCGCTCGGCGAGGCACCGGGCCGGCGTCTCGGTGCGCTTTCCGAGAATGCTGCGCTGGCGCCGTGATAAAGGGGTTGCCGAGGCAGACTCGCTCGCAACCCTGCAGGGCCTCCTTGCAGCGGGCCGCAGCTGAGTGCAGGCCCGCGCGCCCGCCTCGTCTCGCCTGCTTTTTCGCGCCCGCCTTTTCGCGCAGGCCGCGCGATGCTCGCCCCGATCGGTGGATCAGCCGCGCTTGAGCAGTGACAGAAGCTCACGCCGCAGCGCGTCGGACTTAAGAAAGCTGCCACGCATGATCGAGGAGGTCATGGAGGTTTCGTCTTTCACGCCGCGCCAGTGCATGCAGAAATGGTCGGCCTCCATGATGACCGCTAGACCATCGGGGAGGAGCAGCCGCTCGAGTTCGTCTGCCAGCGTCTTGACCGCCTCTTCCTGGATCTGAGGCCGACTCATGACCCAGTCGGCGACCCGCGCGTACTTCGACAGACCGATCAGTTTCGAATTGGCGTTGGGCAGAACACCGATCCAGATCTTGCCGAGGATGGGGCACAGGTGATGTGAGCAGGCCGACCGTACCGTGATCGGACCCACCACAATCAGCTCGCTCAGTCGCTCCACGTTCGGAAATTCAGTGACAGCGGGCATGGCCTCGTAGCGCCCACGGAACACTTCCTTCAGATACATCTTGGCGACGCGGCGGGCGGTGTCCTGCGTGTTGTGATCGTTGACGGTGTCGATCACCAGCGACTCGAGCAGGGCCTGGACGCGGGCTTCAACTTCCTTTCGAAGCGCCTCGCGCTCGACCTCGGAATGAATGAACTCGGAAATATTGTCGTTGGCATGAAAGCGCCGGCCGGCGTCGCGAATACGCTCGCGGATGACCTGTGACATGGGGCGACCGCTGTCCTCAGCGCGAGTGCGCGAGGCCTTGCGGGGCAGGGCTTTAACGTTGGAGGCGTTGCTCATCGAGTTATTCTCCGGGCGCCTTGAACCGGCGCCTGTCGGGGTGTGCCGCCAACAGACGAAGGCGGAGGTGAACGATGCGTGAATTCGCCCCGCGTGTCGCGAAAACCGGGTCGGTGCACGCGGGTAAACATCCCTGTAACCCTATGCGGTTTTGGGCTATATCACCAGGTATTCTGAACGCTAGACACGACGCTAGTCAGATTTATATGACAGTTGGTGATCACTTACGTTTATCCGCGCCGCCCGCCACTCGGGACAGCCAGCGCCCCTGTTGCGAAATGCCGACGGATGCGGTGGCGATCCTGGGCGTCGATTTTTCGAGCGCGCCGTCACAAAAAAAGCCAATCACCCTGGCGCATGCGCGGCTCCTCTCACCGACCATGCTGCGGGTCGAAACGCTCGAGGCGATCGGCTCGCTGCCCGAATTCGCGCAGATGCTGTGTCGCCCGGGCCCCTGGCTGGGAGGCTTTGACTTTCCGTTTGGCCTGCCGCGTGAACTGGTGCTCGAGGCGGGATGGCCGACCGACTGGCCAGCGCTGGTGCGCGCGTTTTCGGCGACGCCCCGGCCTCGTCTGCGAGAGACCTTGCGCGCGTTCTGCGCGGGTCGGCCAGCCGGCGCGAAATTCGCGCATCGGGCCACCGATCGCCCGGCCGGGTCGTCGCCTTCGATGAAGTGGGTGAATCCGCCGGTGGCGTGGATGTTTCATGCCGGAGCCCCAGCGCTGCTCGAAGCCGGGGTGGAACTGCCCGGCCTGCATGCGGGCGATCCGTCGCGGGTGGCGCTTGAAGCCTATCCAGGGCTCCTCGCCCGCGCCCTCTATCGCGGTTCGTACAAGAGCGATGATCCCACTAAGCAGGATGCGACGCGTCTCGCGGCCCGGCGTGCGATAGTCGGCGCGCTTGCCTCGGGCGCGCATCCGCTTGCGATCCAGGTCGACTTTGCAGGCGGGGTGCGTCGCCAGATCGAGGACGAGCCCCGAGGCGACTGGCTCGATGCCGTGCTCTGCGCGGTGCAGGCGGGCTGG
>JALREG010000358.1 GCA_023253905.1 Burkholderiaceae bacterium | reverse complement strand
CGCCCACCCGCGACACCGAGATACCGGCGTTGATGGCGGGCCGGATGCCGGCGTTAAACAGATCGGTCTCGAGGACGATCTGACCGTCGGTAATGGAGATGACGTTGGTGGGCACGAAGGCCGACACGTCACCGGCCTGGGTTTCGATGATCGGCAGGGCGGTCATGGAGCCCTTGCCCATGGCATCGCTCAACTTGGCGGCGCGCTCGAGCAGACGCGAGTGCAGGTAGAAGACGTCACCCGGATACGCTTCGCGGCCCGGAGGGCGGCGCAGCAGCAGCGACACCTGACGATATGCCCAGGCCTGCTTGGTGAGGTCATCGTAGATGATGAGCGCATCTTGGCCGCGGTCGCGGAAATATTCGCCCATCGTGCAACCCGAATAAGGCGCAATGAACTGCATCGCCGCCGACTCGGAGGCGGTTGCTGCCACCACGATGGTGTAGTCCATCGCGCCGGTTTCCTCGAGCTTGCGGACCACGTTGGCGATGGTGGAGGCTTTCTGACCGATCGCGACGTAGACGCAGATCAGGTCTTTGCCTTTCTGGTTGATGATGGTGTCGACCGCCACCGCAGTCTTGCCGGTCTGGCGGTCACCGATGATGAGCTCGCGCTGACCCCGGCCGACCGGCACCATGGCGTCGATCGCCTTCAGACCGGTTTGCACCGGCTGCGACACCGAGCGACGCGCGATCACGCCGGGCGCCACTTTCTCAATGACGTCGGTCATCTTGGCGTTCACCGGGCCCTTGCCGTCGATCGGCTGGCCGAGCGAATTCACCACCCGCCCGATCAGCTCGGGCCCCACCGGCACCTCGAGAATGCGGCCGGTGGCCTTGACCGTGTCACCTTCGGAGATGTGTTCGTAGTTCCCCAGGACCACCGCGCCCACCGAGTCACGCTCGAGGTTCAGCGCAAGGCCGAAGGTGTTGCCCGGGAACTCGATCATCTCGCCCTGCATCACGTCGGACAGACCGTGGACGCGGCAGATGCCGTCGGTAACCGACACGACCGTCCCCTGATTGCGCGTATCAGCCGCGACATTCAGGTTCTGGATCTTGCTCTTGAGCAGTTCGCTGATCTCAGCCGGATTCAGTTGCATGGACTTCCCCTAATTCTTCAAGCTGTGAGCGCACTCGCCATCTGGGCGAGTTTGCCGCGCACCGATGCGTCGATGACCTCGTCGCCGATCCGGACCGACACCCCGCCGATCAGCTCCGGATCAACGCTGACGCTCGCCTTGATACGGCGACCGTAGCGCTGTGCAAGCGTGGTCACGATGGAATCAACCTGAGCGGCGTCGATGGGAAACGCTGACGAGATCGCCGCCTCGAGCACCCCCTCGTGCTCGTTGCGCAGTCCCTCGAAGAGACTGGCGATCTCGGCAAGCGCAGCCAACCGCTCGTTATCGGCGAGAAGCCGCACGAAGTTGGTCTGGGCAGCGTCAAGCCCGCCAGCCGTCTCGGAGACGATGGCCGCAACTTTGGCTGCCGGTATGCCGGGGTGGCCGATCAGGTCACGCGCCGCCCCGGTGCTGGCCACTTCAGCCAGTCGACCGATCGCTTCGGACCACGCAGGCAGTGCCTGCGCGTCGCGCGCAAACTTGAAAGCAGCCTCAGCATACGGCCGGGCGATGGTGATCATTTCCGCCATGGACGCGATTCCCTTGCCGCGCTTAGCGCAGCTCGTTCTTCAGGTTGGCGAGCAGTTCAGCGTGACGGGCCGCGTCGATCTCGCGCCGCAGGATGCGCTCGGCACCGGCGACCACGAGCTGGGCAACCTGGTCGCGAAGCTGATCGCGAGCCTTCTGCGCGGCAAGCACAGCCTCGTCTTCAGCCGCCTTGCGGGCAGCGGAAACGATGGCGGAGGCTTCCTCGCGCGCCTTTTCGATCAGCGCAGCCGCCTGCTTCTCGGCGCCGGCACGAACTTCAGCCGCGCCCGACCGGGCCTGCTGCAGTTCCTGTTCGACTCGCCGTTCAGCGGCAGCCAGTTCGGTTCGCGCCTTATCGGCAGCGGCCAGTCCGTCCGCGATCTTCTGGCTGCGCTCGTCGAGCGCCTTGGTGATCGGCGGCCAGACATAGCGCGCGGTGAACCACCACAAGCCCAGAAAGACCACGATCTGAACAATGAGCGTCGCGTTGATGTTCACGACGGGCTCCCTTCAGCTAAGAGGTTGATCGTGTTCGGGATGCCGGGGCGAATCACTTGAACGGGTTGGCAAAGGCGAACATCATCGCGATACCGACGCCGATCAGGAAGGCGGCATCGATCAGACCGGCAAGCAGGAACATCTTGGTCTGCAGCTTGTCCATCAGCTCGGGCTGGCGGGCTGCGCCTTCGATGTACTTGCCGCCCATCATGCCGATACCGATACAGGCGCCCAAGGCACCCAGGCCGATGATCAGTCCGCAGGCGATCGCAACGAGAGCAACGTTGGTCATGATGACTCCTAGTGAATAGACCGGTGGGGGGTTGAAAGAGTTGCGTTAAAGGATTGGGAGTTCAGGGGGATCAATGCGCCTCATGGGCCTGGCCGATGTACACCAGCGTGAGCATCATGAAGATGAACCCCTGAAGCGTGATGATCAGAATGTGGAAGATGGCCCAGCCGAGTCCGGTGACAAAACCGAGACCTGCGCCCCACCAGGTGGCCGTGGCACCCAGCAGCGCGATCAGCATGAAGACCAGCTCGCCCGCAAACATGTTGCCGAACAGTCGCATGCCGAGCGACACCGTCTTGGCAACGTACTCGATGATCTGCATGGCGAGGTTGGCTGCACCGAGGATGATCGCAAAGATCGGATTGCGCGAGGTGCCGAAAGGCGCCGCGACCAGTTCGTGCAGGAAATGCCCGAAGCCCTTCACCTTGATGCCGTAATAGATTGAGAGCGCGAGCACCACGATGGCGAGCGACAGCGTGCCGTTGAGGTCGGCGGTGGGCACCACCCGCATGTAGTGAAGGCCGAACATCTCACCGATGCGCGGCAGCAGATCGACCGGCAGCAGATCGAGCGTGTTCATCATGACAATCCAGACGAACGAGGTGAGCGCGAGCGGTGCAATGTTGCTGATGTCGCCCTTCACGATGGAGCGCGCCTGCTCATGCACGAACTCAACCAGCGACTCGATGGCACCCACAAACCGGCCGGGAACGCCGGTGGTGATGCGCTGCGCCGCCCGGTACATGATCCAGCCAGTGACCACCGCCATCAGCACCGAATAGAAAACCGTGTCGATGTTGATGATGGAAAAATCGATGATGTCCTTCTGCGCGGCACCCGACGTGTTCAGGTGTGCCAGATGGTGAACGATGTACTCGGAAGGGGTGGGAGCGCTCGCGCCTGCCATGTCGTGTCTGCCCGTTTTGTTCCGCCGTGGTGTCCGCCGTACTAACTGCCGGTTGGCTCGCCACGCCGGCGAACCATCCTTGAATTACTCACCGCCCGAATCCTGTTGTTGCGTTGCATTTCAAACGCGCTTCCAGGCCATCATCAGGAGCGGTGCCTTGAGCGCAGCAATCAGACCGATGAGCATGGGCAACCACTGCAAGTCAGATTCATACCGGATCAGCAAAGCCAGCAACCCGACAGTCAATCCGATCTTGGCGAACTCCCCGAGGAAGAACACCGTCGGATAAGACTCAGGGCGACGACCCCGATGCAGCGCCAGTCTGAGCGCAAACAGCCCGTTGGGCACGATGGCAGTGAGCCCCCCCAGCACCAGATGCCAGGACGCCGTTCCGCCGGCTACCCCGAGCGCTGCGATCGACAGACCGAGCACCACTGCGGCCTGCAAACCGACGGCGGCGAACATGACGCTCATCATCGGACCTGTTTGGCCTGTGTTTCCGGTAAACGGGTGAGTAACGAAGGCCTTGAAAACCGAGGCCGCCATTACAAACCCTCCAACCTGCAGCGAAAATCCAGCCGCTTCAAGGGCTCTCAAATCATCCGCTACAGACAAAGCCTGCGGAGTTTATTGGGTTGAATGACTTCGGTCAAATTTGTTGCGACGCAACATCCAGGGCGCGTGGATTTTGCTGCGCGCTTTGTGCGTCCGGCGGACAATCATGGAACTTCAAAAATTCTATCAAGGCCCTCCCCATGACCGCCTCGTCGAACCCTTGCAGCCGTTGCCTGCGTTCGTTGTTGTTGCGCCCTGCGGTGTTACTTGGCTGGGGGCTCACGCTCCTTGTGAACGGGTCGCTTGCTGATGTGGTGGCGACCGCGCCCCACGACGCCCTTGCCCCGGTTGTGGGAATCCCGGTTCAGGCGCGTGCGGTTCAGCCCCCTGCGCCGCGCTCGGCTGGGCCGGCAGACGCCAAGATGATGTCGGCGGTGGTCCGGGTCGAAGCGCAGGCACCCCGCGATGCGCCAAGCTCGGCCACCCTTGGCCGCGCTCGGTCGGGTACCGGGGTGGTGCTTGATTCGCGAACCGTCATCACGATCGGTTATCTGGTGCTTGAGAGCGAAACCGTTGATGTGGTGACGCAGGCCGGGCGGCGAATTCCTGCCAGTCTCGCAGGCTATGATCACCAGACAGGTTTCGGGCTGGTTCGGACCGCGATTCCCCTTGATGCGGCGCCCATGGAGCTCGGCGACTCGGACCTCGCCAAGGAGCGCTCGCGGGTGCTCACGCTCGGCCAGGGCGAGAGCGAACTCACCGAGCTGATGGTGCTGTCACGCAAGACCTTCACCGCCGGCTGGGAGTATCTGCTTGATAGTCCGATCTTCACCTTCCCGCCGGTCAACAACTGGAGTGGCGCTGCGCTTTTCACCGAAGACGGCAAGCTGATCGGAATCGGCTCGCTGGTGGTCAATGATGCGGCAAGCGATCGGTCGGGCGTGCCGGGCAACCTGTATGTCCCCACCAATCTGCTCAAACCGATCCTTGATGACCTGCGTGCGCGCGGGCGGCGCAGCGGGGGCGCGCAGCCCTGGTTCGGTATGAACACGGAGATGGTGCGGGGACACCTCATGGTAACCAGGGTGCAGCCCGATGGCCCGGCTGACCGAGCGGGGATCGCATCGGGTGACATTCTGCTCGCCGTCGCCGGTGAGCGCGTTGCTGACCAGGCGGAGTTCTACCGCAAGCTTTTCGCGCGCGGCCCGGCGGGCACGGAGGTGACATTGCGTTTTCTGAAGTCGGGCGACGTCCGTGAGCAGCCGCTGCGCTCGATCGATCGCGCAGACTTCATCACCAAGCCGCGAGGAATCTGAGTCAGGCGATAGCGCCTCGCGCCCGGTCTGTTTCGAGCAGACCGCGTGAGCCTGCCGGCCCCGGCTCAGCCGTCCAGCGCCGACGTCAACTCAAGCCGCCCAAGAAGCGCCTCAAAGTGCTCGGCATCGGCGAAGTGTAGCGACAGGACGCCAGCGCCGCGCGCGCGTTGTCGCAGCTCGACCCGCGTGCCAAGCAGATCGGCAATCCGCTCCTGGAGCCGCTCCAGGTCACGGTCGGTCGAACTCCCGCGGGCGCGCCGGGCGGGCGTGCCCGGCGAGGTCGCCGCGACCTCGGCCACATGCCGGGCGGCCAGCCGCTCGGCTTCGCGGACCGACAGTCGGCGCGCATGGATTTCGCTTGCCGCCATGGTCTGTCGTGCCGCGGGCAGCGCAAGCAGCGCGCGGGCGTGGCCCATCTCGATGTCGCCTGCGAGCAGCATCGTTTGAACCGGTTCTGAAAGCGCAAGGAGCCGCAGCAGGTTGGAGGTGGCGCTGCGTGAGCGACCGATGGCCTCAGCCGCCTGCTCATGGGTGTAGCCGAACTCCGCGATCAGCCGGCGAATGGCCTGCGCCTCCTCGAGCGGGTTGAGGTCTTCCCGCTGAATGTTCTCGATGAGCGCAAGCGCAAGCGCCTGCTCGTCGGCCACCTCCCGGACAATGACCGGGACCTCGGCAAGGCCCGCCAGCCTCGCCGCACGAAAGCGCCGCTCGCCCGCGATGATTTCCCAGCGGTTCGCGGCAATCGGCCGAACCATGATGGGCTGCATCAGCCCGTGCTGCCGAATCGACTCAGCAAGTTCCTGGAGCGCGGTTTCATCCATCCGCGTGCGGGGCTGATAGCGCCCGGGCTGCAGTTGCCCCAAGGGGAGCGCGGTGGGGGCCGTCTGGTCGGACGCCGGCAGGGGTGGCGCGTCGGCGCCGAGCAGCGCATCCAGCCCGCGGCCCAGGCCCTTGCTTTTGGGTTTGCTCATAGTCAGTGCTCCGGGGTGTCGGGGACGGCGGCCGCCGGGGCAGCGGCTGACGCACGGGGTTTGGCAGAGGACTGGCTCGCGAGCCTTGCGAGCAGCTCGCGCGCGAACTCGAGATAGGCCTGCGCGCCTTTTGACTGGGGGTCATAGAGCACGCCGGGTAGCCCATGGCTGGGCGCTTCGGCAAGCCGCACATTACGCGGCACCAGGGTTTTAAACACCTTGTCGCCGAAATGCGCTTCGAGCTGCCGGGACACTTGTTGCGACAGGGCGACGCGCGGATCGAACATCACGCGCAGCAGCCCCAGGACGCCCAGCTGGCGGTTGAAGTTGGCATGCACCTTTCTCACGGTGTTCACCAGATCAGACAGGCCTTCCAGCGCGTAGTACTCGCATTGCATCGGAATGATCACCCCGCTTGCGGCACAAAATCCATTGAGGGTCAGGAGCGACAACGAGGGCGGGCAGTCGATGATCACCAGGTCGAAATCGGTGTCGACCTCGGCCAGCGCATCGCGAAGACGGGTCTCCCGGGAATCGAGCTCAACCAGGTCGAGTTCGGCGCCCGCCAGCTCCCGGTTGGCGGGTAGCAACGCGTAACCGGCTGCGGTCTGGGAGACGATCGCCTCGCGAGCCGGCACCTCACCAATCAGCACCTGATAGACCGTGGCGGCAAGCGTTCGCTTATCCACCCCGCTTCCCATGGTGGCGTTGCCCTGCGGGTCGAGATCGACCAGCAGGACGCGCTGATCCAGCCGCGCGAGCGCGCAGGCCAGATTGACCGACGTGGTGGTCTTACCCACGCCACCCTTCTGGTTGGCAATTGCGAGAACTTGCGCCATCTTTACTCCAAATACGACACGGCAAGGCCGGGCGCCGTGCGGGGGGCACCAACGCGAACACGAAGACGACTCATCTGACCGTCCTCGTGGGCTGCGCAAGCTCAACCAGGTGACGGGCAGCCCTCAGACCGGGCACGACCAGCGCGGTGATGTCGGCGACCCGCCAGCCCGGGGCAAGCGCAGCCGCCTCGGCCTCGATTTCCTGGCGCTGACCCTTCATCGCAAACACCACTGTCTCAGGCGTGAGAAAAGGCTCTATCAGGCTGGCAAACTCGTTGAGGCTCGAAAACGCCCGACAGATGGCCAGATCGGGCGCCCGCGGAAGCCTCGCTTCCTGGATCCGGCCCTCATGAACCCTGACGCGCTGCGCGAGCCCCAGTTCGGCCACGCTCTGGCGCAAAAACGCAGCCTTCTTGCCCACCGGTTCAACCAGATCGGCTTCAAGCGCCGGCCAGGCGAGCGCGAGCGCCAAGCCAGGCAGCCCCGCCCCGCTTCCCACATCAAGCAGGCAGGGGCTGGCCCCCCGCCGGGTTGCCTCGCGCGCCGCCGCCTCTTCGAGTGGACGCAGCACCGCCAGGCTATCGAGCAGATGCTGGGTGAGCATGTCTGAGGGGTCGCGGATGGCCGTGAGGTTATAGACCCGGTTCCAGCGCTGCAGCAGATCCAAATAGGCGAGCAAGTGCTCACGCTCGTCCAAACCCAAGCCTAGCTTGAGTAAGCTGCAGCCTTCTGCCAGGCGCTCGGCGAATTCAGCGCGTGCAGGCGCGCGGTTCTCCTGGCGGGGAGCGCGCCGGGCCGGACGGGCGGGCCGGCGTGCAGCGTCACGTTCAGGCAGCCTGTTCATCACTCGCTGCTGCACGCCGTTTTTTCAGATGGACCAGCAGTAGCGACAACGCGGCCGGTGTCACCCCCGAAATTCGGCCGGCCTGGCCGAGTGTTTCCGGGCGCGCGCGGTTGAGCTTTTGCTGAACCTCGATCGACAGGCCGCGAACGCTCGCGTAATCGAGATCGGTCGGTAGCGGCAGCGCTTCATTTCGCGACTGGCGTTCGATTTCTACCTGTTGCCGGGTGATATAGCCCGCGTATTTCAGCTGAGTCTCGACCTGCTCGATGACGACGGGATCGGTGAGCCCGCCGTCGGCGACTGACGCGATGGCCGGGTAGGAAACCTCCGGGCGGCGAAGCAGATCGGCGAGGCAGTACTCACGCTCGATGGCCTGGCCGAAGAGTTCGGTGGCCCGCTCGGGCGACAGCATGCGCGGATTGACCCAGGTGTCGTGAAGCCTTTGCAGCTCAGCCGCTACCGCATCGCGCTTGCGGCGGAAGGCATCCCAGCGATGGTTGTCAACGCAGCCGAGCTCATGGCCCAGTTCGGTCAGACGCAAATCGGCGTTGTCCTCGCGCAGGCTCAGGCGGTATTCGGCGCGGCTGGTGAACATTCGATAGGGCTCGCTCACGCCCTGCGAGACCAGATCATCGACCAGCACACCGAGATAAGCCTGATCGCGGCGCGGCACCCAGGGCTCCTGATCGAGCGCACGTCGGGCGGCGTTGATGCCGGCGAGCAAGCCCTGGGCGGCCGCTTCCTCGTAGCCGGTTGTTCCGTTGATCTGACCCGCGAAATAAAGTGATGCAATCGCACGCGATTCCAGCGAACGATAGAGCCCGCGAGGATCAAAGTAGTCGTACTCGATGGCATACCCGGGCCGTAGCAGGTGCGCGTTTTCAAGGCCGGGAATGGAATGCACGAGGTCGAGCTGCACGTCAAAGGGCAGGCTGGTGGAGATCCCGTTGGGGTAGTACTCGTGGGTGTCCAGGCCTTCGGGCTCGAGGAAAATCTGGTGCGAGTCCTTCCGCGCAAAGCGATGCACCTTGTCTTCGATGGAGGGGCAGTAGCGCGGGCCCACCCCTTCGATCAGGCCGGTGTAGAGCGGGCTACGGTCCAGGCCGCCACGGATGATGTCGTGCGTGCGCTGATTGGTATGGGTGATCCAGCAGGGAAGCTGCCTGGGGTGCTGCGCAGCGCTGCCCATGAAGGAAAACACCGGCACCGGATCAAGGTCTCCGGGTTGTTCCTCGCATTTTGAAAAGTTGATGCTTCGGCCATCGATTCGCGGCGGCGTGCCGGTCTTTAGCCGCCCCTGCGGCAGCTTCAGCTCCTTCAGGCGCTCGCCTAGCGTGATGGCGGGCGGATCACCGGCCCGACCGGCAGAATGGCGGGCGAGACCCACGTGGATCAGTCCGTTCAGAAAGGTGCCGGTGGTGAGGACGACCGCACGCGCCTTGAAGCGGACCCCAAGCTGGGTGATGGCGCCTGCAACCCGATCTCCCTCAACAATGAGGTCATCCACGGCAGACTGGAACAGCCACAGATTGGGTTGGTTTTCGATTCGCGATCGGATCGCGCGCCGGTAGAGCACACGGTCCGCCTGGGCGCGGGTGGCCCGGACCGCGGGGCCTTTGCTGGAGTTGATGATCCGGAACTGGATGCCCGCCTCGTCGGTTGCCGCAGCCATGGCACCGCCCAGGGCGTCGACCTCCTTC
>JALREG010000296.1 GCA_023253905.1 Burkholderiaceae bacterium | reverse complement strand
ACCACCTTGCCGCCTGCATCGCGGTAGCGCTGGGGGGCGGTGGCCCCCACGTCCATCACATAGCCCCCGAGAACCTGCCCGTAGGCCAGCGCCTTCTCCTGCAGCACTTTTTTGACTTCATCGGGGAGCTTCTTCCAGACTCCTGCGTTGACCGTCATGGCGTAGGCGGTGGCGCCGCCCAGGCGGGCCTGCAACATGTGCGGCGCAGCTTCATGCATTTTCTGGTTAACCACCGCCTCGCCCCACATCAGGACGCCGTCGACCACGCCGGTCTTGGTGGCGTTGTAGAACTCGGCGAGGTTACTGATCACGCCCACCGCCCCAGCACTCTGCACCCAGCGCAGATTCAGCCCGATGCCGCCGATCTTCATACCCTTGAGATCGGCGAGCGAATTGACCGGCTTGCTGGACAGGATGAGGTAGTCGTCGCCCACACCGGAGGCGCCCAGGAACACCTGACCTTGCTTAGCCCAGGCTTGCGCCATCTGGGGGAAATTGGCGGTGAGTTGATCAACCGCCTTCGAAAGCAGTTTCATGTCCGATGATGTGAAAGGCGTGACGAAGCCGATGTTATAGAGCGGCACCTTGTCGGCGTGCGCGGGCGTGAGCACGATGCCCATGTCGGCCAGCCCAGTACGTATGGCATCGAGCTCGCCGCCCGGCTTGGCGACCGTGCCCGCGAAGGCCTCGTTCCACTTGATCCGATAGTTGGTGCTGGCGAGCGCCTTGTTCACCTCAGGGATGTAGTACTCCTGCAACTGCTTGACCACCGCAGCGACCGGCGGAAAACCGGAGACGATGGTCATATTGAAAGTCTGTTGGGCCGAGGCGCTTGAGGGCAACGCTGTGAAGGCGAAGGCCGCATAAGCTGCGAGCGCGCAGGCGCCGACGCGAACCGATGAAAGCATGTTCATTTCTCCTCCAGGGGCCGGGGACTGGCCCGTTGATTGCTGAGCCCGGTATCCAGCGAATCGATTGCCGGGAGTCTGGGCCAGGACCCGTTTGTTGTTGGGTGTGCGACTTGATGTTATGGTCCTGAAGGGATTCGATCACCCGCGCGCGCCAAGTGTCAAGCGGGTGCTTTTTTTGTGAACGGCCTTTATTCCATAAATCACCCAACAGGAACTGACGATGTCATGGATCTGAACGGCAAGGTGGAATCGTTCCCCTGACCCGCTGGGCGGCCTGGCCCTGTCCGCTGGCGCCCGCCGCCGGATGCGGGCCGCCTTTCTGATCAATCACGGGTCAACGTCTTTGGCCCCGTAGCGCTCACCATGAAAGACACCCAGATACTCATCAGCGGTGGCGGCCTCGGAGGCCTGTCCGCCGCGCTTGCGCTTGCCGAGCGCGGCTTCGACGTCACGGTTCTCGAGAAAGCCGCCGAGTTCACTGAAATCGGCTATGGCATTCAGCTTGGGCCCAATGCAACCCGCATTCTCAAACGCTATGGCTTGTGGGACACAGTCTCGACCAGCGCGGTATTCCCCGAAGCAATGGTATTCCTCGATGCCATCGATACCGAGGAGTGGGCACGGGTCAATCTGAACGATGCGTTTCTCGCGCGCTTCAAGCACCCCTATGCGGTCATTCATCGCCGCGACCTGCTGGGGGCATGGCTCGCGGCCTGCGAAAAGCATCCCCGCATTCAGCTGCTCACATCCAGGGGGCTCGCCAGCATCACCGATCACGGCACCTCGGTCGAGGTTCGCTGCGAAGACGGTTCGAGCTTCGCCGCGCGCTGCCTGATTGGCGCCGATGGACTGCTCTCTCCCACGCGTGACTATGTTGCGGGCGCAACACCGCCCCGGGTTACCGGGTTTCTTGCCTACCGCGGGGTCATTCCCATCGGCAAGGTCTTCGACCACACCTACGATCGCTCGGTCATTGGCTGGTTCGGCCATAACATTCATCTCGTGCAGTACGCCTTGAGGGCGGGGGATGTTCTGAACAACGTGGCGGTGTTTGGGAGCCCCGCCTTTGCGCGTGGCGACACCGAGTATGGGTCGCCCGCCGAGCTCACCGCCATGTTTGAACATGCGCATCCGCGGGTTCGCGCCATGCTGGAGTACATCAGCCTCGATCGCAGCTGGATGATGCGCGACCGCGATCCGATCGGTAACTGGACGAAGGGCAACGTCACCCTGTTGGGCGATGCTGCGCATCCCACCTTGCAATATCTCGCACAGGGCGCGTGCATGGCGTTTGAAGACTCGGTGGTGCTGGCTGCGCGCCTGGCTGAATCGCCTGACGATCCGCAGCGGGCCTTTCTTTCCTACCAGAAAGCGCGGGTGCTTCGAACTGCGAGAATTGTGCTCACCGCGCGCGCCTTCGGCCAGGTGCTGCATGCGGGGGGCGTGGCGCGTGATCTGCGCAACGACCTGTATCGTGGCCGCGCACCGGATTCGTTCTTCCACGAAATCGACTGGATCTATCGGGGGATTCCCGAGACCGAGTTCTGACTCGAGCGTGCGCTGAGCGAAGAATCGCAGGTTACACTGCAAAAAACCCAAAGGAGACCACGTCATGAGTTCATCCCGTCGCAACCTGATCATCGGCGGCGCGTCCGCCGCGGGTCTGTCGGGCTTTCCGGCCATTGTCCGTGCCCAGCAGAAGTTCGAAGTCAAGGTCGCCAATTTCGTGGGCCCGCAGCACTTTCAGTCGCAGTGGCTGGTCAAGTGGGGCGAGGAGCTTGAAAAAAAGTCTGATGGACGCCTTGTCTTCAAGCATTTTCCAAGCGCTCAGATGGGCCCCACGCCCAAGCACTTCGATTTCGCGCGCGATGGCACGGCCGAGATCGCCTACATCCTTCACGGCTCCACGCCTGGCCGGTTCCCGCTCACCGAGCTGGTTAACATGCCTTATCTCATCGGTAGCGCTGAAATCGGCATCAAAGTGCTGAATGACCCCGAGCTCCGTGCCAAATATCTTGATGCCGAGCACCGCGGCACCAAGGTGCTGTACCTTTTTACGCACCAGCCTGGCAGCGTGCACACCACCAAAAAGGCGCTGCGAACGCTCGATGATTTCAAGGGGCAGCGGCTGCGCTTCTCAACAGCTGCCATCCGCGAGTTCATCTCCGCGCTGGGCGCTACGCCCGTTGGCGTTCCTCCCACCGAAGTGGCCGAACAGCTCCAGAAAGGCACGCTCGACGGCGCCTTTACCGACTACGGTGGCGCCGGCATCGCATGGAAGCTTGGGGGCATCTGCAAATACACCACCGAGCTCTACTGCTTCGTGTCGAGCTTTGCGGTCGTAGCCAACCAGGCCTGGTACAGCAAGCTCCCGGCCGATCTTCAGAAACTCATCGATCAGTCGGTCGCCGGCATCGAAAAAAATATCGGCAGTGGCTGGGATGCGCTGGATGTTCCCGGCAAGAAGGCAATGATGGACGGCGGTGGGGAAGCGATCCGGCTGTCCAAAGCCGAAGACGAACGCCTGCGCAAGATCGGGGCCGACGTCACTGAATCCACGCTCAAAGCCATGGAAGCTAAAGGTTTGCCGGCGCGGACGGTGTACGCCACCATGAAGTCGCTCGCCGAGAAACACGCCAAGACTTCGAAGAACTTCTGGGCCTGATGTCAGCCGCTCGAGTGCGCGCCCTGGTGGCGCGCCTCACGCTTCTGTTTGACAGTATCGCCGTGGTGGCGCTCCTCGCAATGATGAGCGTCACCACGGCCGATGTGCTCCTGCGCCGCTTCACCAACAAGCCGATCACTGGGGTGACCGAGCTTGCAGAGCTCGCGCTGGGCGTGGCGTTCTTCATGGCGGCGCCTGGGGTCTTTGCCCGCGGCGCCAATATCACCGTCGACATGATTGATCAGTGGCGGCCGCACTGGTCGGCGGCACTCAAGCGCGCGGCGGCGCTGCTGTCTGCAGTGATGCTCGGGTTTTTTGCCTGGCATATGGTGGGGCCGCTTATCGACATTGTCGAATTCGGCGACACCTCGGCTGATCTGCAGATCCCTAAGGTATGGTTCATGGCGCCAGCCTGGGTGGGCATCGTGCTCGCGCTTTTCACCTCGGTGGCCGTGCTGCTTGCTGGCGAGATCGATTCTGCGGGTTCGGAGGGGGCCCAATGAGTGTTGGCATGATCGGCCTGGTGTCGGTCATCGGACTGC
>JALREG010000246.1 GCA_023253905.1 Burkholderiaceae bacterium | reverse complement strand
GAGGTACCGTGGCCCCGCCGGCCCATCCCTCTGACTCAGAGCATGCTAGGCCCGGCTCTGCAAACTGTAAGAACCGATCCCGAGCGGCTGCTGAAGAAGCTCGAGTGGACGGTCGTGCGCCGACTAGACGGCATTCTCCAGGGCGATTACCGCACGCTCTTCAGAGGCACCGGCTTCGATCTGGCCGATCTGCGCGAATACATGCCGCACGACGATGTGCGCCACATCGACTGGAACGTCACAGCGCGGCTTCAGGTTCCGCATGTCCGCGAGCATCAGGAAGACCGCGAGGTGGCGGCGTGGCTGCTGCTTGATCTCTCTGGCTCGGTTGACTTCGGATCCGGGCAGGTTTCCAAGCGCACGCTGGCACTCGAATTCAGCGCCGTGGTAGCCAGATTACTCACCCGGCGCGGCAACCGGATCGGCGCGCTGATCCATGCGGGCAGTCATCAAGACAACGCTTTCGTACAGGCGCGGTCGGGGCGTCGACATGTGCTCCACCTCATGCGCAGCATTGAAGCCGCACAAACTGGCGGCACGCCGCACGATGCCACCGAACTCGGTGCGGTGCTATCCGACGCGCTGGCGGTGATCAAGCGGCGGTCGGTGGTGTTTGTCGTCTCAGACTTCATCAGCCTGCCCGGCTGGGATCAGGCGCTGTCGCAACTCGCCCGGCGCCACGATGTGGTGGCGGTGCGGCTTTTCGATCCGCTTGAAGTCGAGTTGCCCGACCTCGGGATGATCGCGCTGCGCGACGCCGAAACCGGCGAGTTGCTGTGGGTGGACAGTAGTGACCGCCGCTTTCGCGAGCGCTTCGCCAAGGCTGCGAGCGAACGCGAGGCACAGCTCCGCGAGGCACTGGCCCGTAGCGGCGTGGACTGTCTGGAACTCGCCACCGACGAGCCGCTCGATGAATCGCTGCTCCGCTTTCTGCAGCTGCGAAAGCGCCGCTCACAGCTTTCAGCCGGCGCGTTCGGTGCAGCCGCCGCAGCGCGTTCGGCCTCACGGTAACGCGCACCATGATCGATCTGCGCACGCTCAGCTTTCTCTGGCCGATACTTCTCTGGCTGCTCGCGATCGTACCGTTGGCAGCCCTCGCCATGCTGCTGCTCCGTTTCGCCCGTTCACGCGCCCATTCCCGCTACCCTGGCATGGTCCCGCAAGCGCTCACGCAATCGGGCGTGTGGGGTTTCCTCGGTCGCTATGGTCCGGGCTTGATCGCGCTCATCGGACTCGCCTTGCTGCTCATTGCCGTCGCGCGTCCGCGGGCCATGCTGCTCATGCCCACGGCAGTCGAGTCAGTCATCCTGGCCATCGATACGTCGGGCAGCATGCGGGCCGCCGACGTCAAACCCAGTCGCATCGAAGCCGCTCAGGCCGCCGCACGCAGTTTCATTGATGGCATGCCATCGCGGCTTCGGGTCGGTGTCGTCACCATATCCGGTACGGCCGCGGTCACGCAGTCGCCCACCACTGAGCGGGACGATCTCTATCAGGCGATCGATTCACTGCAGCTTCAGCGCGGCTCGGCGATCGGGAGCGGCATCCTGGTAAGCCTCGCCGAGTTGCTGCCGGGCGCGGGCATCGACGTACAGAAAATCCTCAACGAGGCCTCGGGCGAAGCGCCTCGCCCAGGCCCGAGCGGCACGCCACTGCGGGGCGCGCCCGGACGCGATGGCACCGGAGGTCCTGGCGCCACGACGCCGGGAGCCCGCTCAGGCACCCAGGAACCACCCAAAGCCAGCCCGCCAGCAGAGCCGGGCTCCAACCGCAGCGCAGCCATCATCCTGCTCACCGATGGCCAGGGCAACACCGGGCCCGACACGCTCAAGATGGCTGAACTCGCCGCGCAGCACGGCGTTCGGATCTTCACCGTGGGGGTAGGCACGCCGGAAGGAATTACGCTCAATGCGCAGGGTATGTCGATGCGGGTGCGGCTCGATGAAGAAGCACTCAAGAAAATCGCCGACATCACGCTGGGCGACTACTTCCGTGCGAATGATGCGCTCGACCTGCGTCGAATCTACAAAGAGCTCAGTTCCCGGCTGACCCTCGAACGCCGTCAGCTCACCGAAGTGACAGCGGTGTTCGCACTGGCAGGCTGTTTGCTGGTGATCGTGGCGGCCGCAGTATCGCTCGCGCGCACGGGCAGAATTGCCTGACCTACCTCGCCTGCGCGCACGCACTCAGGCACGATCGAGTTCAATGCCCACTGACAGACCGGTGCCGTCCGGCCCGGCTTGAAGCGACAGTCGCGCACCGAGCAGCCGCGCGTACTCGCTAACAATGGCAAGCCCCAACCCCGCACCCTCGCGGAGCATCGGCTCGCGCGAGGTTCGGCGCCAGCGTTGCATCATCTCGGCGCGCCGCGCCTCAGGTAAGCCGATGCCGTTATCAATCACGGCCAGCGTGACCCGGGTCCCCGCGCCGGCGCCCCCCTCTTTGGCTTCAACGCTCACCGTCACATACGGCTGCCCAACAGGAGATGAACCAAACGCGTGGCGACAGGCGTTATCGAGCAGGTTGTTGACCACGCCCTCGATGAGCGCCGCATTACCAAGCACCTCAACCGGCGCGTCGAGTCCGCTCGCGCCGAGATCAATCCCCTGAGCATCGGTTCGCGCGATGAACCGCAGCAAGGCTTCGCGCACGACGATATCCAGCCTCACGGGCTCACGCTTGAGGGTGCCGGACACCTCCTCGGCAAAGGCAAGCGCGAGCAATTGGTCAACCAGCCGGCTCGCCTTGTCCTGCGTGCGGATGATTTCTTCGAGCTGCTCTTTCATGACCGGATTACCGCCATCGCGCAGACCGAATTCGGCGAGCGCCCGAATGCCCGACAGCGGAGTGCGCAACTCATGCGCGATGTTGCCGGCGAACTCGCGCTGCGCCACCACGGCGCGGCGGATGGTTGCCAGCAGCGAGTTGAAGCTCTCTCCCAGCCGTACAAAGTCGCGTACTTTGGAATCGACATGAACGGGCGCCAGGTCACGCGCATCGCGTTGCAAAAGATCGCGCTCCAAGCGCACGAGCGGCGCGAGGTCTGACCCGACCAGCCTTTGAATTCCAAAAACCAGCACCAACAGAACCACCCCGAGCGGTAAGAGCGTTGCAGCCACCAGCCGTAGCAACATGGCATCACGACCGACCGTGGTCTGGCCAACCGTTACATAGAACGGTACCGGCCCCTGTTTGAGGATGGTCGCCAGACGCACCGGAGCCCCGTCGAAGGTCCGCTCCACGAAACGCGGCAGGGGTTCCTCGACGTCTGGCGGGGCGGCCAGGCCCGGGTGCCCTGCAACGAATTGTCCAGCGGCTGAACGCACCAGAAAATAGATCGACTCGGTGGTGTCGAACAACACCGATCTCAGTTCGGCGGGCGTGAGTTTGAGCGACAGACCGCTCGCGGATGATGGATCTGCCAGCACGCGCTCAGCCACGAGCAGCGCGTCCTCCACCAGCCCCCGGTCATACGCCCGCTGCATGAAATGGGCAGCCACCCAGACGATTCCAAAGCTTGCGATCAGCCAACCGAGGACCAGCGCGGTGACCATATGAAGAACCAGCCGTCGGCCCAGGGTGGGCAGCCTGCGGGTAGCGTTCATTCGTCCTCCAGAATCAGCGAATAGCCCAGGCCTCGCAGGGTACGAATACCAACGCCGCTACCTGCCAGTTTTTTTCGTAATCGGGAAATGAAGGCTTCCAGCGCGTTCGGCGCGAGCAGATCATCGAGATCGGAAAGCTTATCGGCGAGATCGGACTTGCTCACCACCCGGCCGACAGGACTCATCAATTCCCAGAGCACCTGGAACTCTCGGGATGGCAGGAATAATTCCTCGCCTCCGACCAGGAACCGCCGCTTCTGCCGCTCCAGGGTGAGCGCGCCGATGGTTTGAACGTCGTCGAGCCAGCTTCGGGCGCGGCGCACCAACGCTCTCAGCCGAGCCTCCACCTCATCGAGTTCAAACGGCTTTCCCAGGTAGTCGTCTGCGCCGCTGTTGAGTCCATCAATCCGCTCATCGGTGCGATTACGCGCAGTGAGGATGAGCACCGGTGTGTGGTCACCGCGAGCACGGGCAGCGCGCAGTAACGCGAGCCCGTTTGCGGACGGCGCCCCGGGCTGGCGCGACGCAGGCAGATTCAGATCGAGCAGCACGGCATCGAAGGGCTGCAGCGACCACAAGGTTGACGCGTCGGCAAGGTTGTCGCACGGGTCAACGTGGTGCCCTGCCGCGGAAAGACTGCGGGCAAGCACCTGACGCAGCACCGTGTCATCTTCGATCAGCAGAATTCGCATGAGGGTTGCGTGCTCAGGAAGCCGTCGCGCAAGTCAGGTTCGAGTCAGTTGCTACGTGCGATAACGACAAGGTGAGCATACGACAATCAATAAGGCCAGTGATTCGCCCCAGCCGCTTTCGGATCGCAGCAGGACTGCTCCTCGCGTGGGTTGCGGCCGGGAGCGGCGCTCAATCCGCGTCTGAACGGCTGTCACTCGATTCAGTCCTGCTCAGGGCCGAGCGTCATCCGGACGTCATGATCGCGGGAGCCGATGTCGACGCGGCATCGGGCGGTGTTGTCGCTGCCGACCGGGCCCCGCTACCCACCGTCTCCGCCTCGGTCGCATCCATCGATCTCCAGAACGGTATGGGTCCTGGGTCTTGGGCGGGCGGAAAACGCCTGGACAAAGGGGTCGGGGTGGATTGGGTGTGGGAACGCGGCGATAAGCGAATGCACCGTACCCGCAGCGCGGAACTCAGCCTTCAGGCCGCACGCCTCGATCGGACCGATGTCCTCCTCACCCGCCAGATCACCATTGCCAGCGCATTCTGGGACCTCCTCGCCGCCCAGGACCGGGAGGCCGATTCGGCTCAAATGCTGCGAAGCGCCGAGCAGATGGCCGACACCGCTCGCTTACGTCTTCAGAAGGGCGATATCTCCGAACAGGAGACCGCGCGTGTCCTGATTGAGACCGAGCGTGCGAGACAGGACGATGCCACGCTCCGCGCCGCTCGCCGCCTCGCCGCCGTGTCGCTCGCCCAGGCGGCCGCCCTCGCCAATGATCAGATCGAGGTGGCGGGGGGCTGGCCGGCGTTATCCGCCGCGCCGTCCAGGCCAGAGAACCGGGCAGCACCGGTCGGTTCGGCGACGCTGCCGCCCGCCACGCCATCCATCGATCTGCTGCTTAACCAACGGGCCGACGTCCGCGCCGCACGCTCGAGGGTCGAGGCTGCTCGGGCTGCGCTTGACCTGGCACGCGCCGCGCAGACCACCGACATCACCTGGGGGGGCGGTCTCAACCACTATCCCCCCGATCAACGGGCCTCAGTGCAGTTGCGCGCCCAGTTCCCCTGGCAACTCAACTACCGATTCGAAGGCGAGATCCGCCAGGCCGTCGCGGGGTTACAGCGGGCCGAAGCGTCGCTCCGCCAGGCAACGGTCGCGGCCGAGTCCGAGTTGACGTCGCTCCATCTCCGGCGCGTCGCCACGGCTGCGCGCCTGGATAGCATTGAGGCGCGCATTCTTGAGCGCTCTCGTGAAGTTCTGGAACGGGCCGAGGCCGCCTACACGCGCGGCGCTACCTCACTCACCGATCTGCTCGACGCGCGTCGCACTTTCAGGGCCGTACGGCTCGATGCGGTCCAGGCGCGCCTCGATGCCGCGCGCGCCGATACCGAATGGCGTCTTCGTTCGCAAAGCGTCGCGCCATAACGCCGCACTCACACACAATGGACGCCACGTGGTTTCGAAGCGCCTGATCTGTCTGATTCCTGTTACGACCCTTGTCACGCTCCTGCTGGCTGGCTGCCAGGATGCGCCCTCGGGTCAACCCCCGCCCGCACGGCCTATCCTCACGGGCACCACGCTTCGCTTCCCGACTGGACATCCACAACTCAATTCGCTGAAAACGGT
>JALREG010000238.1 GCA_023253905.1 Burkholderiaceae bacterium | reverse complement strand
CGGCAGGCCGACCTCATCCTGATCGCACCGGCAACGGCCGACTTTATGGCTAAGCTGGCCCTAGGCCTGGCCGACGACCTCTTGTCCACCCTGTGCCTGGCGCGAGACTGCCCGCTGATGGTGGCGCCCGCCATGAATCGGCAGATGTGGGAGCACCCAGCCACGCAACGAAACCTGGCCATGCTGCGCGCCGATGGGGTTGCTGTTGTCGGGCCGGCTAGCGGCGAGCAGGCCTGCGGAGAGACAGGGCCCGGTCGTATGCTGGAGGCTGCTGACATCGCAGCAGCCGTCGGCGATTTTTTTGCGCCTAAAGGCATGACGGGCCGTCGAGTGCTGGTCACCGCCGGCCCCACCTATGAGGCCATTGATCCGGTACGCGGCATCACCAATCGTTCATCGGGCAAGATGGGCTTTGCGATCGCGCGGGCGTGTGTGGCGGCAGGCGCCGACGTCACGCTGGTGGCCGGACCCGTTTCACTCCCCACCCCCTGGGGGGTACGCCGTATCAATGTTCAGACCGCCCAGCAGATGCACGACGCGGTTCATTTCGAGCTCGACACGGCCAGCGCCGCCGCGCGTGCACACGACCTCTTCATCGCAGTCGCCGCGGTGGCCGACTGGCGCCCGGCCAACTACCGCGACAGCAAGATCAAAAAAACCGACGGCACCGCGGTTCCCGAGCTCGCCTTCGCCCAGAACCCCGACATCCTCGCGAGCGTGGCGCGGCGCGCGCACCCGCCCTATTGCGTGGGATTCGCCGCCGAGAGCGAATCACTGGAAGCCCACGGCCTCGACAAGCTGGCTCGCAAAGGCATTCCGATGCTGGTTGCCAATATCGGTCATGAAACCTTCGGGCTTGACGACAACGAGCTACTCATCCTCGAGCACGGCAGCCAGACGCGACTCGCGCGCGCGCCCAAAGCGCTGCTCGCCCATGAACTGGTGCGACACATCGCCGAGCGGCTCAGCTGACTTCGCCCAGCTTTTTCACAGGAAAGTTCGATGCAGGTTGATCTTAAGATTCTTGACGAGCGGGTACGGGCCTCCCTGCCCGCCTACGCCACTGCAGGCAGTGCCGGACTGGATTTGCGCGCGTGTCTGGATGCACCGCTCACGCTACAGCCCGGCGACGCGCAGCTCATTCCCACCGGATTAGCCATGCATCTGGCCAACCCGGGTTATGCCGCGATGATCCTGCCTCGATCAGGGCTGGGCGCGAAAAACGGTATCGTGCTGGGCAACCTGGTTGGCCTGATCGACTCGGACTACCAGGGCCCACTGATGGTCTCGTGCTGGAACCGCGGCCGCGATGCGTTCACCATCAATCCGCTAGACCGGATCGCACAGATGATCATCGTGCCCGTGGTGCAGGCGCAGTTCCGGGTGGTCGAAGGTTTTGATGCAAGCAGCCGTGGCGAAGGCGGCTTCGGAAGCACCGGGCGAAGCTGAGTCATTCGGCACAGATCGCTGCCACCCCGATTCAGGCCGCCCGCTGTGCCTCGATCAATTGATCGAGCTTCGCCGAATCGGCTGCAAACAGCCGGATACCTTCAGCCAGCTTTTCGGTGGCCATCGCATCGTCGTTGACCGCAAACCGAAAATGCTTTTCATCAAAACGCACGCGCTCAATCGCGAGTGTCCGGGCGCGGTCAGCATCGAGCTGACGGAGTACCTGCACATCGCTTTGCCGAAGCTGCTCGAGAAGCTCAGGGCTGATGGTGAGCAGGTCGCATCCCGCCAGCGCGAGAATCTGGCCGGTATTGCGAAAGCTCGCCCCCATCACTTCGGTCGCATAACCAAACTTCTTGTAGTAATCGAAGATGCGGCGCACTGACAGCACGCCTGGGTCCCCCTCAGGCGCAAAATCATGACCGTCGCGCTTGCGATACCAGTCCATGATGCGACCGACGAACGGCGAAATCAGGGTCACGCCTGCGTCAGCGCATGCCACGGCCTGGGCAAACGAAAACAGCAGGGTGAGGTTGCAGTGAACGCCCTCAGCTTCCAGTCGCTCGGCAGCGCGAATCCCTTCCCAGGTGGCGGCGATCTTGATCATCACGCGCTCTCGACCGATGCCGGCCTCGGCATAACGTTCGATGATGCGGCGGGCACGGTCCACCGTCCCGGCTGTGTCAAACGACAGCCGTGCATCCACTTCGGTCGAGACGCGCCCCGGTACGATGGCGAGAATCTCGCAGCCAAAGCGCACCAGCAGCCGATCGGTGAGCTGCGCGAGCGCCTCACCACGATGCGCAGCAACGGTTTCCGCGAGTAAACCCTGGTATTCCGGCCGCGCGACGGCTTTTACGATCAGCGTGGGGTTGGTGGTGGCATCACGCGGCGAGTAGGCACGCATCGCATGGAAATCACCGGTATCGGCAACCACCGTGGTGCACTGCCGTAGCCTTTCAAGAGCGTTCATCGATCGATCCGATTCAAAAAGAGGTGGCGTGCACGCGAGCCCGCCACCGCAGGCTTTGTCGCAACGCCACCAGCGCGCCCACGCCCAGCACCGCAAAAAGCGCGGCGCCCCAAAGTGAAAAAGGCAGACCCAGCCAGGGACGATCCGCCTCGTCACAACGTGCGGTTGCCTCGAACATGGCAGGCCAGATATCAGCCAACCCAAGGGTCGAGATGATGCGGTCAGCGAGCGTGAGGTTACACGAGGCGCTTTGCGCTGCGACCTGATGCTGATAGAGCGCCACGGCAACGCCCGAGAGCGATAACACCGCCGCGAACATCGAGGTGACGATGGGCGCCCAGGTCCCCGGGACCACCGCACCCAGCATCGCGACAAGCGCGATGGCGCTCACCAGCAACCGCTGCAGCACGCACCACGGACACGGCTGGTAATCAAACCAGTGCTGCAGCACCCACGCCAGGGCGAGGGCCCCGATTGCCACCCCGCCAATCAAAGTGAGGAGCGGACGGGACACGGCCGGCGAAGCGTTCAGGTAAGCATGTCGTTCCAGATATTGCGCGCCCACGCATTGGCGTAGACACCCTCAAGCTGATTGGCGGCGCTCGACAAACCCCCAGAGCCGTCGACCGTGACCATGGTCTTCTTGCCCTCGTCGTAGCGATGAACGGACGCCACATGCGCCACGTTGTTGGCGTCCATGAAGCTGTAGCAGGTGTTGGCCATCATGAGGGGCTGCGGCGCGCGCCCGTTCATGATTTCAACGATAGCAGCCGCAGCCGCCTTGCCATGCTGGTTGGCCATGTGGCCCGACTTCGGCATGGCCGGCGCTGAGAGCGTACAGTCACCCAGCACATGAATGCCTTTTGCGGCAGTGGACTCGAGCGTTACCCAGTCGACCGCACACCAGAGATTGTTGGCGTTCACCAGCCCCGCCTTGCGTGCAAGGTCGCCCGCACCCTGAGGCGGCACGATGTTCAACACATCGGCCCGCACCTTGTCGCCAAGCTCGGTGATGGCGGTGAGGGTCCTGGCGTCAACTTCGGTCACCATACTGTTGGCGCGGTAGTCGATCATGCCTTTGTACTGCCCGTTCCATTGAGCGAGGAACAAACCTTTCTTCGACTGGATGTCGGGGTTGGCATCGAGCACGATGATCTTGGACCGCGGCTTGGCCGCCTTGAAATAGCTAGCTACCTGACAGACACGCTCGTACGGCCCTGGTGGGCACCGATAGGGTGCCTTCGGAATGGAGAGGACATAGACGCCACCGTCGGGCATGGCTTCGAGCTGGCGACGCAACTCAACGGTTTGCGGGCCCGCCTTCCAGGCATGCAGGATGCGTTTCTGAGCATCGGCGTTCAGGCCCTGCACCGCACCGAAATTAAAGTCGATGCCTGGCGCCACCACGATACGGTCAAAGCTCTGGGTGGCCAGCTTCTGAAACGACACCGAGCGCTTGGCGGCGTCGATCGACAGCACGTCATCGTTCATGGTGAGAATGCCGGCACGGCGAAGTCCGTCATACGACATCGTCAGGTCTTCAATCTTGCGATAGCCGCCCAGCACCAGATTCGAAAGCGGGCACGAAACAAACGCGCGCTCACGCTCAACCAGCATGACGTCGATGGCATCGCCGCCCCACTTCTTGATGTACTTCGCGGCTGTGGCACCGCCATAGCCGCCGCCTACCACCAGCACACGGCCCAGTTTTCGAGTAACGACCGCGGGCGCCTGCTGCTCGGTGGCACAGCCCGCAAGAAACGAGGACGCACCTGCTGCGGCGAGGGCTGCGCCCACCAGACGGCGACGCTGCGGCTTGACGGGTTGGTCAGACATCATGGTCTCCTGGATGCCGGCGTTCATTTGTCGGCCTTCTGCGCGGCGAAGTACTGCGCCATGGCTACGATCTGCGTATCGGTGTAGCCCTTGGCAAGCTGATGCATGATCGTGGCCTGGCGCGACCCGTTACGAAACGCATTCATCTGCTCGATGAAATAGGCCGCCGACAGACCGGCAAGCCCTGGCATGCCAGCACCGCCCGCCGCCCGGCCGTCGGTGCCGTGGCAATTGGCGCAGTTGGCGGCAAGGTAGCGAGCGTCAGAGGACTGTGCGCTCGCCGGCGCAAGCGCCGACAGAGACAACAGGGTGGCCAGCAGGGCCGAGTGCAGCGGACGCATGAGTCTCCTCCTTGTTGAAAACAACGCTATCGGAGGATTCTATGCGGAAAGGCGGCTGCGGCCAACGAACCGCGATCAATCTGCTGATGCCTTCAGCTGCGTTGGCGCATCAATGCAGCGGGTCGGGCCTGTCGATCACCCGCGCGGAGCCCGCCCCCAGTTGAGCGGACACTGTCCAACCTGTGTGTCGACAGTGACGACCGCTCCTCCCAGCCCGGACGCGGGTTAAACC
>JALREG010000219.1 GCA_023253905.1 Burkholderiaceae bacterium | reverse complement strand
CTGGGCGCAGGCGCTCGATCATCGCTTCAGTGGGCGCGATGAATTCAACGCCCAGTCGCGCCGCGGCGGTCGCGCCGGCTGCGGGGTCGGTGTCAGAGGCGCCGCAGAGGAGCGCGCCGCGCGCCCGCAGCGCTTCAGCATAGCGGGGCGCGTGCCAATGGCTGACGCCCACCAGCGCGATGCGAAGGCTCGCTGGCATCAGACGATACGCACGCTCAGGTCGGGTAATCCGTCAATGTGGCAGTCGATGACGTCGCCCCGCACCACCGGCCCAACGTTTTCGGGGGTGCCCGAATAAATGATGTCGCCTGGAAATAGCTCGAACGCCTGAGACAGACGGCTCACCTGCTCGGCTACGTTCCAGATCATCTGGTTGAGATTGGCGTTCTGGCGGATCTTGCCGTTGACTTTCAGCCGGATCGTGCCCTGCCGGAAGTGGCCAGTCTGGGTGACGGGGTGGATGGGGCCGATCGGCGCCGATCGATCAAAGCTCTTGCCGATTTCCCAGGGCTTCTTCTCGTCACCCATGGCGCGCTGGAGATCGCGGCGCGTCATGTCCAGGCCCAGCGCGTAACCGAAGACCAGATCGAGTGCCCGATCAACCGGCACATTCCGGCCGCCGCGGTGCAGAGCCGCCACCAACTCCACTTCGTAGTGATAGTTCTTGGTGAGCGGGGGGTAGGGATGATCGGCCACGGTACCCGGCGCCACGTTCTGGATCGCGTCGGTGGGCTTCTGAAAAAAGAAGGGTGGCTCGCGGGTCGGGTCGGATCCCATCTCGCGTGCATGCGCGGCATAGTTTCGACCGATGCAGTAAATGCGGCGAACCGGAAACGCCTGTGCGCTCCCCGCAATGGGAACGGTTGTGACCGGGACATCGAACAGCGTTCGCGGGGTTTGGTTGGCAGTGCCGGGGAGGGCACAACCAGCAAGCGCGCCCAGACCCAGGGTGGCGGAGGTTTCAAACAGTTTGCGGCGACTCATGGCGGAGCTCCTGATTGAACGAAGGCGACTGCAAAGGGGCAGCGACCCCCTGAGCCCGCATCTTCTGCTCCCGCTCGGTCGATTTCAAGCGCAGCGCGCAGGGGAGCGTCTCGCGCAGCGATGCACACCCGGTCTTCGCTAGCCAGCGGCCCATCGCGCGGCAGCGGCGGTCTCAGCTTCTCTCCAAAACCTGGAGCTGGGGGCGCTCACCCTCGGCCTTGCCCGTGATGGGCGCGCGCGGCCAGCGAGCCTCGCCGGGTTCGATCACGAACACCTGCTCCAGTGAGTACCAGGGGCCGTTCACGTCGTTGTCCGGTGCGGGCTCGGCGACATGGCGTTGGTAGTGGCCGATCAAAGAACGCGTCACGGCAAACTGTACGTCGGAATCAAGATGGGGGTCGTCGCTGGAGTAGATCTGCGAGAACTGGGTCTTGTAGCCCGGCTTGTGGATCAGGAAATGGATGTGCGCCGGGCGCAGGTTATGTCGCCCCTGGGCGCGGAGCAGGTCGCCCACCGGGCCGCTTACCGGAATCGGATAGCCCGCGGGTTTGATGCTCCGGAAGTGAAAGCCGCCCGCTTCATCGGTCGTGAAGCGGCCGCGCAAATTCATATCGGCCTGCGCGGGGTCCTGGTTTTCATAGAAGCCCTCGGATGATGAGTGCCAGACGTCGACCTCAGCACCTGCCACCGGGTGGCCCTGGTCGTCTCGGACCCAACCCGTCACAAAAATCGGTTCTCCGGGGGTAGGGCCTCGCACGATGCTTGCGCCGTTGGCCGTGGGGGGGGAATGCTCGCGCCAGAAAGGGCCCAGCAGATTGGCGGTGGTGGGCTGGGTGCCGCCGGCGCCGTTGTTGAGGAGACAGACCAGCGCTGAAATACCGAGCGAGCCGGCTCCAAGCACCACCTCATTGTGCGACGGTCCGGTGAGCTGGCCCAGTCGGGCGATGACCGCGCAGATTTTCTGAAACTCGGCCTCGGTGAGAGCGGTGTCGCGCACGAACCCGTGAAGGTGGCGAACGGCCGACTGCATGAGGGTTCGCCAGCGCGGGTCATCGGCCCGCTCGAGTTCGGAGAGGACGGCTGCGGTCAGATCTTCAGGGCGCTCGATAATCATGGAAATCTCCGGGCTGCGTCGGGCGCTGACACTTTACGACACACCGGTCGGTCAGCGTTCCACCAGAGCGAAGCCGCGAGCCCAACTTGGCGGCTGACCGTTGATACGTACCGCGGCGCTGACCTGCGCGGGGTCAACGCGAAGACCGGCTGGCCCGAAGAGCAGCGCGTGGACGAAGGTGCCATTGGCGCAGGCCGTCTGCGCGAAGCGATTTTTCGGATCACGCCGGATGAAGCCCACGACTTTGTCGCCGTAAGCGTCTTCGCCTTCGCACTGGCCGCTGAGGGTATTGGCCAGGGTGCCCGGCTGACCGAGGGCCTGCCAGTCAGCAAGCGAGAAATAAACCGATGCGAGCCCCACCATTGGGACCTTGGACAGGCGGATCGGGGCGGCCAGTGCCGCGAGCCCGAACGGGCGGATGACGGCGTCATACAGCTGGCTGCATTGTTCGAAGTTAAAACGACCCCTGGCGACCAGGTGGCGGCTTCCATCGGCGTCGAAGGCACTGAGTCCGCCAGCCGCTTTGCGGTTGTCCGGGTAGCACGGCACTTCGTCGACATTTGATCGGCTGCGAGCGGCGCTGATCATGGCGCGTCGTGCCTCATCCTGGCCCAGGCCCAGCCAGGTGAAACTGACGACCTGATGGCTGCGTCCGTTGAGCGTGATTGGGGTGACCTGTGCACCCGGCGGGGCCTCACCTGCGTAAGCGAGTTGTGCCGAGGCGCCGCCCACTTCTATGACGGCCGTGAGCGCCTGTGCAGGGGATCTCGCGAGCGCGCCGCTCAGATCGTTGACATCGACCCAGGCATACACGCCTTCGAGATGGCCGCTCAGGGTCTCGATGCGTCGCACTGCGACGCCCGCCGAGGTCAGTGTGCTTCGCACGCTCTGGTAGATCGCCTGGGCAGCGGCAGGATGGTCGGCGTCGAGGCGGCGCATGCCCGCGGTGGCGAGCACGTGAACCTGCACGGCGCTGCGTTCGATATTCAATGGCGCGAGCCGGGCGAGCAGGCGCTCAAGCAGTGGCTGGATTGCGCGAGGGCCTGCCTCGCTGGGCGTACGCTCAAACGAGGACAGCGCCTCGCCTGCTTTGTCCTCGAATAACTGCTTTACGTCCACGCCGCGCTCAGCGGCCGTGCGTTCGTAGAGATGGATGCGCGAGCCGCTGCTGCCCGCGTCGATCACCGCGAGATAGCGCGCGGTGTCATCGGCAGTCGCTGGCGACAGCAGCCCAAGGAGGAGCGTGAGGCTTGCAAAGGCTGCTCGCAGCAGGGGAAGACATTGCATGGATAGAGGCTTCGCGGTGTCGGGTACGCAGGAGTGACCGGTTGGATCGGGATGAGTGTAGCGGTTAAGCGCTTGCGTCCGAACGAAGCGGATTCCTTGCGAAGTGCAGCCGCCAGAGCCATACGGCCGAGCCCGTGAGCAAGAGGGTTGCAATCAGGTTGGCCCAAATAAGCGCAGATGCGCCCATCCAGGCGGTATCACCGATTGACCGGATCAGGAGCGGCCCTGCGATCTGACCGCACGCAAACGCAATCGTCATGCGAGCGACCAGCGGCGTGGGGTTGTCGGGATGGCGCTCCCGAGCGAGCTGCATTCCTGCCATGGTGGCCACCATGAAGGTGCCGCCCACGAGTACCGCTGAGGCGATGAGCGCGCCGATCGCCACGCTGAGTAGTGGCAAGGCGGTGCCAAGTGCCATGGCCGATTGCGCGAGCGCCCAGATGCGTTCGCGCGCAAGCGCAGTGCCCCAGCGGGCTGTGGCCGCAACCGATACGGCTGCTGCCAGGCCGAACACCGGCCAGGTGAGGCCGAACACGATGGGGTCATCGATGCTGTCGCGAGCCATCGCAGGCAAAAAGGTGGCGAGCACGATGTAGCCATACCCGAAGATGCCGTAGCAAACGATCAGCCCGGTATCGGATGTGCCCGCGCCTTGGGCAGATGGTGCAATCCGGGTAGCGGCGTGATCGACCGCGCAGGCTTCCGGGTCTGGGGCGGGTGCGCGGAGCGCGGCAACCATCATCGCGCCCAACGCCGCGACGAGGCCCAGCTCCAGCCAAAGCCCGCGCGCTGGCTGACCGCCGCCCAGCCAGGCGAGAAGTCCGGCCAGCGCGATGCCGCAGCCCACGCCGGTGTAGATCCACGCGGTGAGAGCGGGGCGCCCCGCACGCGCGAGCGCCATCAGGCACCAGCCGCTGGCACCGACCAGCACCCATGCGCTGAAGACGCCTGCGATCGCCCGCAGCAAGGGGCCCGCGAACGCGAGCGCAGCGCCGCTGAGGAGCCCGGTGGCGAGCGTGGTGATGGCGACGCCGACAAGGCCGATCAGGCTGGCCCGCCGCGGCTGGCTCGCGACGCGCGCTGCAGTGAGCGCCCCCGCCAGATACCCCACATAGTTCGCCATGGCCCACTCGGCGCCCGCGATCGGGCTGAGATCGCCATCGCGAAGCATGAGGGGCAGCAGCGGTGTGAACGCGAACCGGCCGATGCCCATGGCCACGGCAAGCGAGAGGATGCCGGCGCCGACCACGCCGGCGACCGGCGCAGGTCCGGCAGGAATATGCATGGGTGCATTATGAAGCGCGTTGGTTGCCGAGGTTGCGATCGCCGATCTGATGCAGATTCCATTCCCCGACGACCCGCCCCGCTGCTCGCCGTGCGCGGCGAACTGGCGTATAAAGCGAGGCAGGTACCGACCCATGTTTTGTTACTTCGCTCATTTCCGTTTGCCCGGTGGCGCTGCCGTCACGCTAGAGCCAGGTTCGCTCCGACAGATTGCCCAGGTGTTGGCGTCGGTCGTGGGGCTCGAACGCGCGCTGATTCATCTGCCCACGCCCGCTGGCACCCGTCATGCCTTTCCCAACGACGAGCCGGGGCCGCCGCTCGCGCTCCAGCTCTATGCGCCTCGGATCGAGGCCCTGGAAGACGCGCTTCGGCCTGCCGGCGTGCTGCAGGCGCTTGGCACAGCGGGCGACATCGAGGCGCTTCGAGGCATGCGGGTCCAGCAACAAATCATGCTGGTACGTGCGCTTCCCATCGAGCCGCTTGATCTTGAGCTGCCGCCGCGCGCGACCCGCTGCAGCTATCTTGTGCACTACCCTGGACAGGCAGCCGACCTCAGCGCCTGGCACCGCCACTACATCGACCATCATCCGCCCATCATGCATAAGTTCCCGAACGTGCGCGAAATTGAGATCTGCACCCGCGTTGACTGGATCGGCGGGCTGTCCGGTATGCGGGTCGACTTCATGCAGCGGAACAAGCTGATGTTCGATTCGCCAGACGATCTGAGCGCTGCGCTCGCCTCGCCGGTCATCCGAGAGATGCGGGCTGATTTTCACCAGTTTCCCGAGTTTGCCGGTGGCAATGCCCACTATCCGATGCTTACTCTCGACACCCCGCTTCGCGCCTAGTGCGCCCTTTATGGAGAACTGATTTGGATATGCTCACGCTCGCTCAGGCCCGGCAGATCATTGATGGAGCACTGGCCCGCGCCCGTGCCGAGAATTTCAAGCCGATGGGCATTGCGGTGCTCGACGAAGGCGGTAACCTCAAGGCCTTTGCGCGTGAAGACGGAGCCAGCATGTTTCGCTTTGAGATCGCACGCGGCAAGGCCTGGGGCGCGGTGGGCATGGGCGCATCGAGCCGCGTGCTCGCCCAGCGCGCGAAGGACAATCCGAATTTTTATGTGACGCTGGCAGCGTCGGCTGACGGCCGGTTCTTACCGCAGACCGGCGCCGTGCTGATTCTGTCGCCGAGCGGCCAGTTGCTGGGCGCGGTCGGGGCGAGCGGCGGGTCGGGCGACGAAGACGAACTGATCTGCGCAGCCGGCGTGGAATCGGCCGGACTTAAAGTCGGCTGATCTGGCATCGTTGACCGTTCGGACAAGGAAGCTGTCTTGAGCCTCGCCCCCCCATTCAATACTGTGGCACTGCTCGATGACCTCGAGCGTGCGCTTCCCTCGGGCGTCCTGATGCGTGCGCCGATCGATGCCCGGCACCTCAAGGACTGGATGGTGTCGGCACCCGTTGATTCGCCGCCTACTGCACTGGCTCGGCCGCGCAGCACCGAAGAGGTGGCAGCGGTGCTTCGAATCTGTAACTCGCACCGTGCTCCGGTGGTTCCACAGGGCGGCCTGACCGGGCTCACGGGCGGCGCCACCCCCTCTGCGCACGCGGTGGTGTTATCGCTTGAAAGGCTCGCCGCGATTGAATCGCTCGACCCGGATGGTTCGGTGATCACCGTGCAGGCGGGCGTCACGCTCCAGGCGGTCCAGCAGGCCGCCGACGACGCGGGGCTCATGTTCGCGCTCGATATCGGCGCCCGCGGGTCATGCCGGGTGGGCGGTAACGCGGCAACCAACGCAGGTGGCAACCGTGTGCTTCGTTTCGGCATGATGCGGGAGCTGGTGTTGGGCGTGGAGGCCGTGCTTGCGGATGGCACGGTGGTGTCGGCCATGAACTCGATGCTGAAGAACAACGCCGGTTACGACCTCAAGCAGCTCTTCATCGGCACCGAGGGGACGCTCGGTGTGGTGACGCGCGC
>JALREG010000214.1 GCA_023253905.1 Burkholderiaceae bacterium | reverse complement strand
ATATAAGAAAAGTTTATTGAAATTGTCGACACACCATGGATACCTGGATACCGAAATCGGCGGAACCACCGCCATAACCGAGGAGGATGGATATGACTGTTGCAAATGTTAAATCGACCTGGACAGGCGGCAATCTGCGCTTTGGCCAAAAATATGCAAATGGCACGGCGAACGTCCAGTTTGATAGCGTCCCCCTAGCGCTCAGCGGTGACTACTCACTCACTGGATTCAACTCACTTTCCAGCCGCTACGAGTTGTCGTGGGCAGCCGGGCGGCGTGGCAAGCCAGGCATCAACGCTGACATTCAAAATGCGGCCGAACGCGGCATCATCATTGCCGATACCAAATTTGAATTCGGGCTGGATGCCGACGACACGCTCTATCTGATGGATGAAGTGCTCACTGCTGACTCCTCGCGGTTCTGGCCTGCCGACCAGTATCAGGTGGGCAGATCGCCTCCGTCCTTCGATAAGCAGTTCGTACGCGACTATCTGGAAACCCTCGCCGGCTGGGGCAAGTGCCCGCCCGCGCCGCCTCTGCCGGCGCAGGTGGTCGCACAGACCGCCGACAAATATCGCGAGGCGTTGTGGCGCCTCACAGGAGAGCGCCTTGGCTGAGTCGGGAAAGCCGGTTACCTCAGGCGCGGCATCGGTCTGCGTAGGCGTCGTCATGGGATCCTCCAGCGACTGGGAGGTCATGCGCCATGCGGTCGCGGTGCTGGAGGAATTTGGCGTTCCTCACGAGGCGCGGGTGGTGTCAGCCCACCGGATGCCCAACGAAATGTTCCAATACGCCGAGACCGCGCGTGCGCGTGGGCTTCGCGCGATCGTCGCGGGCGCGGGCGGGGCGGCCCATCTGCCGGGCATGCTGGCGGCCAAGACCATCGTGCCGGTATTCGGTGTGCCCGTGCCATCGCGCTATCTGCGGGGTGAAGATTCGCTGCTCTCCATCGTCCAGATGCCGCGAGGGGTACCGGTTGCCACCTTCGCCATCGGCGAGGCGGGGGCGGCCAACGCGGCGCTGCATGCCATTGCCACGCTCGCCACCACCGATCCGGCGCTCGCTGCGCGGCTTGAAACGTTTCGTGCCGCGCAAAATGCTGCGGCGCGCGGCATGGTGCTGCCGCCACCAGGCCAGTGAACGAACGCATCCAACGGCCGCTCGCGCCCCGCAGCTGGCTCGGGCTTCTGGGTGGCGGCCAGCTCGGCCGAATGTTCACGCAGGCCGCGCAGGCATTGGGTTATCGCGTGTGCGTCCTCGATCCTGATGCGCTCGGCCCGGCCGCAGCGGTAGCCGACCGGCACCTTCGCGCCGACTACGCCGACCCCGCTGCACTCGCCGAGCTGGCCTCGCAATGTTCGGCGGTGACGACCGAATTTGAAAACGTGCCTGCGGCGTCACTCGATTTTCTGGCGAACCGAGGGGTGGTGAGTCCCGATGGCGCGTCGGTTGCCATTGCGCAGGACCGGATCGCCGAAAAAGCGTTTGTGCGCGGCGCCGGGATTGCCACTGCGCCCTACGCCGAGATTCGCTCATCCGAGGATTGTCGGCATGCGGATCCCCTTCTCTTTCCCGGCATTCTGAAGGCGTCGCGGCTAGGCTACGACGGCAAGGGTCAGGTGCATGTGACCACGGCAGATGACGCCGCGCGGGCTTTCGATGCGCTCGGTGCGGTCGCCTGTGTGCTGGAAAAACGCGTGGACCTGCAGTGCGAAGTGTCGGTGCTGCTTGCGCGTGGCTTTGATGGTCGATCCGTGGTGTGGCCGGTCGCGCGCAATGTGCACCGCGAGGGCATCCTGTTTACCTCCACGGTGCCCGCTGAGGTGCCGCCCGGTGTGGTGACGCGGGTGATTGACGATGCCCAGGCGATTGCGAAACGCATGAGCTATGTGGGCGTTCTCTGCATCGAGTTCTTTGTGTTGCAGGATGGTTCGGTCTGCGTCAATGAAATGGCGCCGCGGCCCCATAACTCGGGTCATTGGACGCTCGATGCCAGCCTCACCAGTCAGTTCGAACAGCAGGCTCGGGTGCTGGCGGGATTACCACTGGGTGATACACGCGCGCTCGCACCTGCGGTCATGCTCAACCTTCTTGGCGACCTGTGGTTTACGCAGCCCAACTCGCCGGACAGTGTGCGTGAGCCCGACTGGGCGCGGGTGTTGGGCGAGTTGCCGGGAGCAAAGCTCCATCTCTATGGCAAGGCTCAGGCACGACCGGGACGCAAGATGGGGCATCTGACCCTGGTGGCCGATCACGTGCTGTCGGCCCAGGCGGCCTGCAACCGTGCGATCGAACTTCTCGGGATGCGCGCGTGACTGATGGCGGAGCTGACCGCAGGGTCGGTCGCGAAGTCGACCGCGAGGGCGATCGGGGTGGAGCCGGGGGGCCGATCCTGCGCGCTGACCCCGCGTCGATCGCGCGCGCCGCCGACGCGCTGATCGCGGGTCGGCTGGTTGCCTTCCCCACGGAAACCGTCTACGGGCTGGGCGGCGACGCCGGTAACCCGGAAGCGGTGGCGCAGATCTATCGGGTCAAGGGTCGGCCGGCGGGTCACCCCCTGATCGTGCATGTGATTGACAGCCAAGCCGCTCGACGCTGGGCACATTGGACGCCAGAGGCCGAGCGCCTGGCAGCCGCTTTCTGGCCAGGGCCGCTCACGCTGATTCTCAATCGATTGCCGGAGGCCTGTGGCGCTGCCTGCGGTGGCCAGCGCACGATTGGTCTGCGAGCACCGGCTCATCCCGTATCGATACAGTTGCTCGATGCGTTTGTGGCGCGCGGCGGGTCGGCAATCGCGGCCCCCTCGGCTAACCGGTTCGGTCGCGTCAGCCCCACGCGTGCACAGCATGTCCTGGATGACCTCGGCCTCGACGCTCCACTGATCCTCGACGGTGGCGACTGCGCTGTGGGGCTGGAATCGACCATCGTTGATCTTTCGGGGGATACGCCGGCGCTTCTGAGGCCAGGCGGCCTCATCCGCTCGGAGATCGAGCGGGTGCTGGGGCGAAGCCTGGCCGCCCCGGACCAGGCTCGTCCGAGAGTATCGGGCGCACTGGCGGCACACTACGCTCCGCGGACAGCACTCGAGACGCTATCGGCCTCTGCCATCGAACTGCGGCTCGAGGCGCTTGAACGCGTCGGGCTCACAGCGGCGGTGTGGTCCCGGCGAAAACCCGGTGCGCCCTGCGCGCTTTGGGTTGAGCAGCCCGCCGATCCTGGGGCGGCGGGTCGACAGCTCTACGCGGCGCTTCGCGACCTGGACCGCGCCGGTGTGAGTAGCCTGCTCATCGAGTCTGCGCCCCCGGACGAGGCCTGGCGGGCGATCGACGATCGCCTGGGGCGGGCGGTGGTCGGCTCGGGTTCCAGTGCGGATCGGCTGCCGTACCCGCCGTCGGATTGAGCTTTACGCCCGGCGCCGCCTGCTTCAGGCTGGGCGACAGACTGACCGATACGGGATTGACTGCTCCGAGGGAGCGCAGGCCGGCGGGCAGCGCGCTCAGTTGCATAGCGGCATGGCGCCGGATCGCTTCGATGGATGGCGCGGGTCTGAGCCTGCGGCCGTCTCGCATCACTGGCCACAGCAGCGCCTGCCAGGCCATGCCGGGCAGCGGCGTGGCCGCGCTGACTGCAGCGCGCGGGCCGCCCGTGAGCGCGCAGACACCCGCGCTCACTGCGGGCGCAGGCTCATCGGCTAGCGCAATCAGATCGGATGCGATCAGGCCCTGCGCGTCATAGCGCCGCCAGACCTGCTTGCGGCCGGGCAGGGTGGCCTTACCCGGCGAGCGCTTGCTGCACGGTCGACCTTCGTATTCGACCAGCTTGTAGGCCAGATCGAGAGAGGGGGCGTCAGATGAGGTGCTGAGCGCCGTGCCCACGCAGTAAGCGTCTATCGGCGCCCGCGCTGTGCGCAGGGCCGCCACGCGCCATTCATCGAGATCACCGCTCACCAGTATCTTCACCTGATCGAGACCTGCCGAGTCCAGGATCCGCCGGACCCGATGGCTATGTCGCGCCAGGTCGCCGCTATCGATTCGCACCGCCTGTAGCGCGACCCCGTGCCGTGCAAGCTCGAGTGCTGCAGCGACCGCGCGATGTGCGCCCTGCTCGGTGTCGTAAGTGTCGATCACGAATGCAGTGTGGCCGGGATTGGCGCGCCCAAAATGCTCGAAGGCAATTGCTTCAGCTTCGTGCGCAAGCACAAATGAATGCGCCATCGTTCCTGCAAGCGGAAGCCCATCGCACATGCCTGCGAGCACATTGGCCGTGGCGTCGAACCCGGCGATCACCGAGGCGCGGGCGGCAATCATCGCGGCATCCGCACCATGCGCGCGCCGCATGCCGAACTCGATCAGTGAAACGCCGCCAGCGGCCATCACACAGCGGGCCGCTTTGGTTGCGATCAGGCTGTGAGCGTGTATCAGGTTCAGGACCCGACTCTCGACCAGCTGCGCCTGGCCAATCGGTGCTGTTACCCGAAGAATGGGCTCACCTGCGAAGAGAATCGTGCCCTCCGGAACGGCGCTGATCTCACCGGTGAACCGCCAGTCTCGAAGCATCGCGATCAGGTCGGGGCTGAACCTGCCGGTACCGCCCAGCCAGTCCAGTTCATGTGACTGAAAACGCAGGGACTCGAGCCATTCCAGGGTCGGCTCCAGACCCGCCGCCATCAGGAAGCCGCGCCGCGAGGGGAGTCTGCGACAGAACAACTCAAAGCTCGCCTGTCCATGCATGTCGGCAGCGTGATAAGCCTGCAACATCGTGAACTGGTAGAGGTCGGCGAGGAGTGCGCTTTGCGCAGCATGGGAAACTGGGCGTGCGAGGATATCGGGAGCATTCATGGATCGGCTTCTGTAGGAAGCTCGATTGCACCTGCTTGGTAGCCGCTGGCGTTGATCGCAAGCAGACAACGCTCGAATGGATGCAATGGCCGCCCGCAGAGCTTGATCACGCGCAGACGAAAGCCGTGCCGCGCGATAATGGCGCTTTAATCGTCCTGGGTGGAACCTTCGATGCGAATCATTCCCCGTCTCGGCGACCTCAGGTCGATGGTTGGTGAGGAGCTTGCTGTAAGCAACTGGTTCATGGTGGAGCAGCCACGCATCAATCAGTTTGCTGACGCCACGGGCGACCATCAATGGATTCACATCGATCCGGATCGGGCCGCATCCGGGCCGTTCGGTGCCACCATCGCGCATGGATTTCTCACGCTCTCCATGCTGCCGCTTTTCATTCAGGATGCTCTGCGGTTTGAGGACGTGCGTATGAGTGTGAACTACGGTCTCAATCGCGTTCGCTTCACATCGCCCGTTCCGGTTGGCAGTGAGCTTCGGGCGCGCTTTCGTCTGGTCGCCATCGAGGACGTGGCCGGTGGGGGCATGCAGGTGACCATGGAGGCTACCATCGAGCGTAAGGGCTTTGATAAGCCGGTCTGCGTGGCCGAGACCATCAGTCGCCGCTATGTCTGACGCTACCGACAGACTATTCCTGCTCATGCAGCGTCTGCTCCCCAAGCGGGCGCTCACCGAGGTAATCGGCTGGCTGGCGGCGCGTGAAGCGGGCGCGCTCACGCACTTTGCAATTCGCCGGTTTATTACCCGATATGGGGTGGACATGGCCGAAGCGGCCGCCCCTGAGCCCTCGGCCTACCGGAGCTTCAATGCGTTCTTCACGCGGCCGCTGCGCGACGGCGCGCGGCCGCTTGCGCACGCTCCCTGGATCTGCCCGGTCGACGGGGCCGTGAGCCAGTGTGCTCCGATCCGAAACGGCTCGCTCGTTCAGGCGAAGGGTCATGCCTACACCGTTGCCGAGTTGTTAGGCGGCGATCAGGTGCTCGCGCAGACCTTCACCGATGGTGCGTTCGCAACGCTCTACCTCAGCCCGCGTGACTATCACCGGATCCACATGCCAGCCGATGGCCGACTGCGATCGATGCGGCACATACCCGGCGCACTTTATTCAGTGAATCCGGTGACCGCACGCGGCATCCCCGGGCTCTTTGCGCGTAACGAACGCGTGGTCTGTGAGTTCGAGGGCGCTCACGCCATACCCTTCGTCATGGTGCTGGTGGGCGCCACGATCGTGGGAAGCATGGCAACTGTCTGGCACGGGGTGGTCAATCCCCCGCGCCCGGGTGCGATCAGGCGCTGGGACTACACCGACGCGCAGGTGAACCTCGGGCAGGGCGACGAGATGGGTCGTTTCCTGTTGGGCTCAACGGTCATCATGCTGGCTCCCAAAGCGGCTGCGTTGTCGTGGCCCGCCTGGGAAAGTGGCCGACCGGTACGGATGGGCGAGGCCTTCGCGTAAACACCTGGGTCGATGGCTCAGCCCTCGGGGCGGCTGTCGTGTGCCGGAATCGTCCAGGCAATCAACAGCGCGATCAGCGACACTGCAGTGGCCACTGCGAAGGTCAGTTGAAAGGCGGGCTGCAGGGCCGAAGCGTCTGCGCCCGAGGTCAAGGCGGCGCGCAGTGCGGCCGCGCCGCCCGCGCGGTCTGGACCCTCGTTGGCGGCAAGACCCAACAGCACTGCGCTTAAGAGCGCCACGCCCAGCGCCCCGCCCAGCGAGCGGAACAAGCCCGCCGATGCGGTGGCGATACCCATCCGATCAGCGCTCACGCGCGCCTGCACCGTCATCAGCGTAGCCGGCATCACCATACCCATCCCCAGGCCGCAAACGACTGTGCCCAGCACAAACCAGACGATTGCGTTGGGGGTGGCGATGGTGAGCACAGCGAGCCCCGCAGCGGTGACCCAGCTACCGACCAGACGCTGTGTTCGCATGCGGCCGCCGCGCGAAATGCGCCGGCCTGCTAGGAAGGCAGCAAGGGGCGAGGACAGCGTGAACGGCAACAACAGGATGGCGATCCGGTCCAGACCGATTCCCAATGCGGATTGAATCCAGAGCGGTAGCAGGACCGACAGCCCCATCAGGGTGAAAAAGGCAAGGCCGAAGAGGCTATAGCAGCGCACCAGCACCGGATCGGTGAACAGGACCGGAGGAAGCAGCGGCTCGGGCGCGTGGTGTTCGCGCCAAGCGCAGAGTACCAGCATCAACACGCCGGCCACGACCAGAAGAAGGGTGGAAGGAGCGATCCAGGATACGCCCTGACCGAGACGGGTGAGCGCGATCATGAGCGCTGATAGTCCGCCTGCGAGCAGCACAGCACCCGCGTAGTCGATCGGCCGCTTGCGCGCGGTTCGCGGCAGCCCCGCTAGCACGCGTCGGGCCAGGACGAAGGCGATCACGCCCGTGGGAAGATTGATGAGAAAAATACCGCGCCAGCCGATGTGCTCGGCGATCAAGCCCCCCAGCACGGGCCCCATCACCGAGGCGGTGGCGTACACGCCCGAGAACCAGCCCTGATAGCGCCCGCGACGCGCGCCGGGGGCGATGTCGGCGACCACCGTCTGCACCAGTGCAATCACGGAGCCGCCACCAATGCCCTGCAGGACGCGTGCTGCGATCAGCATGGGCATTGAGGGGCTCAGCGCGCAGACCAGCGAGGCGCCGATGCCTGTGGCAAGCGCCACGGCAAGCATTGGCCAGCGACCGTGCAGATCAGAGAGCTTGCCGAAGATGGGGGCTGAGATGGTGGCCGCGACCAGGTAAGCCGCAATCACCCAGGGCATCAGATCGAGGTCACCCAGATCACGGCCAATCGAGAGCAGCGCGACCGCGACGAGGGTCTGGTCGAGCGCTGCAAGAAACATCGCGACAGCGAGCCCGCCAATGATGCGATGGATCTGCGCATCATCCAATTCCGCCGGGGGGCTGGCGGCGCGCTCGCTCATGGCTCAGGCGCGCCGCTCAGCCGGGCGCGCCCGGGTTCAGAAGAACGCCTGAATGCCGGTTTGTGCGCGACCGAGAATGAGTGCGTGGATGTCGTGCGTGCCTTCGTAGGTGTTGACCACCTCGAGGTTCACCAGATGGCGCGCGACCCCGAATTCATCGCTGATGCCATTGCCACCCATCATGTCACGCGCCATGCGCGCCACGTCGAGCGCTTTGCCGCAGGAGTTGCGTTTGAGGATCGAGGTAATTTCCACCGAGTCCGTGCCTTCGTCTTTCATGCGGCCTAAGCGCAAACAACCTTGCAATCCCAACGCAATTTCAGTTTGCATGTCCGCCAGTTTCTTTTGAATCAGCTGGTTCGCAGCCAACGGGCGGCCAAACTGCTGCCGATCCACGACGTACTGCCGAGAGGCATGCCAGCAGAACTCTGCCGCGCCCAACACACCCCAGGCAATGCCAAAGCGCGCCGAATTCAGGCAGGTAAACGGGCCCTTCAGGCCACGAATGTCTGGAAAAGCGTTCTCTTCAGGCACAAAGACCTGATCCATCACGATCTCACCGGTAATGGAAGCTCTTAGACCAATCTTGCCGTGAAGGACCGGAGCCGATAAGCCCTTCATGCCCTTCTCCAGGACAAAGCCACGGATCTCGCCCGCGTCGTCCTTGGCCCAGACCACGAACACATC
>JALREG010000206.1 GCA_023253905.1 Burkholderiaceae bacterium | reverse complement strand
CGCATACCCCGGGGGGGTCGTCATCGGGCTCGGCTGCTGCAGTGGCCGACTTCATGGTGCCTTTTGCCACCGCGACACAGACACTGGGTTCCACCATTCGGCCCGCTGGATACTGCGGTGTCACAGGCTACAAGCCCACCTACAACCTTCTGCCACGCCGCGGCGTGTGGCCCAACGCCGAGTCGGTCGACACAGTGGGACTGATGGCGCGTGATGTCCGTGATGTGGCAATGCTTGCGGCTGCGGCGGGTCACTATCCGGCGCTCGCCTTCGATGACGCGGCGGTTAACGCGGCGCCCGTTATCGGGTTCTGTCGAACCTGGGAGTGGTCGCGAGCCGATTCGTTCATGCACACTGCGTTCGACGCCTGCCGCAGTCAATTGGCTGCTGCGGGTGCGCGGGTGCTCTCCATTGAACTGCCTGAATCGTTTCGTGGCCTTCTCGAAGCGCACCGCATGGTGGCCTGGTACGAGATGGCACGCGGCTTTGCCGACATTGTGGCGCACGATGCTGAGCGTATCCGTAAGCCGCTCCTTGACCGAACGCTCGCCGGGCTTGAGGTGTCGCCCGATACCTACCTGGCTGCCCAGGCGCTGGGACGCGCCTGCCGCGAGCAGTTGGCCAGCGTGTTTGGCGAATGTGACGTGCTGTTTGCGCCGGCCGCCACGGGTGAAGCACCCGCCGGACTGGAGAGCACGGGCGATACGTCAATGAACCAGATCTGGACCTTTCTGCATGGCCCTAGCGTGTCGGTGACTGGCGGGTTCGGCCCGAACGGCTTGCCGCTTGCGATGCAGGTGCTGGGCCGGATCGGCGACGATGCGCGGACGCTGCGCGCCGCGCGCTGGGTTGAGCAAGTGCTGGGGCGTTGAGCGCTCGCCCGCCCAGAAGGGCGCTGACCAGGGCATCGAGCGTTCGATCATCCAGTGATCGCTTGCGATCCAGGTGGTGATAAACCAGGTAGCCATCGAAGGCCATCACCAGAAAATGGCCGAGATCGGTGCCTTCGAAAAGCCTGCGTCTCGCCGGTGGCAGACAGTCCAGAACCAGCGCTTCCATGCGCGCTTCCATCCAGTTGAGCAGCACCGGACGGTAGCCTTCGCCACGCTCCATGGTGGAAATCGCCTGAATGATGTTGTTGCCGAAGCCGCCGTTTTCTTTCGGGATGTCGCGCCAGAAGCCGCCCAACACATGCGTGAGCCGCGCGCGTCGGTCGCCGATCCTGGCGGCATCTGCGGCGAGTGTCTCGATCCGCGCACGCAGCCAAGGGTCGTAGAGCTCATAGAGAATCTCCAGCTTCGAGCGAAAATAGACATAGACATTGGCAGTGGAGGTGCCCGCGCCGGCGGCGATTTTTGGCAGGCTGGTGGCGGTGTAGCCGTGACGCGAAAACAGGGTACGCGCCGAGCGGAGGATCGCGGCCCGCACTTCGGTTTTCTTGGTCTGTCCCATGGTCGCGTGAGGTGAACGTTGATCTCAGCCCATCAGCCCAGGCAACCAGAGCGCAATGGAAGGGATTGCAACAAGAAGCGAGACCCTGATGAGGTCGGCGGTGACGAAGGGTGCGAGCCCGCGGAAGATCGTGCGGGTCGCGATGTCAGGCTGTACCTGATGGAGCACGAAAACGTTAAGCCCGACGGGGGGCGTGATGAGCGCCACCTCAACCATGGTGACCACCAGAATGCCGAACCAGACCAGGTCATAGCCGAGACTGCTCACGATCGGATAAAACACCGGCACGGTCAGGAACAGCATGGACATTGAATCGAGGATGCAGCCCAGCACCAGATAGACGAGCAGAATCAGCACGATCACCATCCACGGTTCGGAAGCGATGCTCTGCACCGAGGCGCCCAGCGCCTTGGGAACGCCAGCGATGTCAATGAAATTGGAGAACACCAGCGCACCGATCAACAGGATGAGAATCGAGCAGGTGGAGCGCGCCGCATCGAGCAGTACCTCGATGAAACGACCGCCGCCCAGTTCGCGGCGAGCGGCTGCAAACAAGAATCCAGCGAAGGCGCCCACGCCTGCCGCCTCGGTGGGGGTGAACACACCGAGGTAGATACCGCCAATGATGAACAGAAACAGCGCAGCCACCGCCCAGACTTTGCGCAGGCTCCTCAAACGCTCACGGGCCACCGTCCGTTCACCGGGTTTGCCGCTGTCCGGATGCCGCCATACCGACCACAACACCGCGCCCACATAAAGCAGTGTGCCCAGAAGTCCGGGGATCACGGCTGCAATGAAAAGCTTGCCTACGTCGGTACGGGTCATGAAGCCGTAGATCAGAAGCGGCACCGATGGCGGAATCATGATGCCAAGCGTTGCCCCCGCCGCCACCGAGGCTGAGGCGAGCGAGTCGGCGTAACCAAAGCGTCGCATCGGGGGTAGTGACACCTTCGCCATGGTGGCTGCGGTGGCAAAGCTCGACCCGCAGACACTTGCGAAGCCCGCGCTGGCGATGACTGATGACATGGCAAGCCCGCCTCGAAGGTGGCCCACGAATGCATTGGCCGCGCCGAACAATTCATCCGAGAGCCGCGAAGCGGCAATGAATCCACCCATCAGAATGAAGAGGGGAATGACCGACAGTTCCTCATTCATCACCGTGGTAAAGCCCACCTGCCCCACCATGGCGAGCGCTGCCGGTACGCCCTGCAGGAGCGCGAATCCGCCAAAGCCGATCAGGAGCAGACCGAACGCAATGGGCAGTCCGGCAAAGAGCAGTACGAACAGCAGAAGGAACGCACCGATCGCGAGCGTCATCTCAGGACCTGCCAGACTCGGCGCGATTGGCAAACAGACTGCGCACCGCAAGGGCTGCGAGCATCAGCGCGCCAATCATTGCCGCTGTGGCCATCAGATAGCCAAGCGGCGCATACGGAAAATTCAGCACCGGCGTGGTTTCGTCCATCGCGCCGAGCTTGCCCGCATGCACCCAGATGCGCCACGCCAGAAAACCGGTGCCAGCCGCGCTCACGCCGTGAATCAGAAACAGACGCACGCGTTGAACCGCGCCGCGAAACAGATGATCGAGAAGCCCCAGCGACAGATGTTCGTTGGTCCGGCACAAAAGCGGCAGCGTCGTGAATGCAAGCGCACCCATCTGCACCTGGATCATTTCATAGCCCGCAGGCAATGGGCTGGAAAACAGATAACGGCCGCCCACGTCGATGGCGACGGTGAGCATCAGACAGAAGAGCTGCATCGCCACCAGGAAGCCTAGCGCCCGCACAGGCAGGCTGGAGCGACTGGTCATGGAGGGCCCTCGGAGAAAGGGCGCGCGAGTGGCGCGCCCGTCTCCTTACTTATGTGCGGCAATGCTGGCTTTGAGCGCAGCGAGTGCCGCCTTGGCGTCGATACCGGTGGCCTGCGCAGCCTTTAGCCAGTCGTCCTCAAAAACACGCAGGGCGGACTCGAGTTCGGCGAGATAGGTGCCCGAGGCCATCGTGATCTCTACGCCGGCTGCCTTCACGTTTTCGCGCGACTTGGCGGCCTCGGCATCCCAGTTACGACCCGCGATCCGGGACAGGCGCTCGCCCGAGAGATTGAGAATGGCATCGCGGTCGGCCTGCGACAGCTGATTCCACTTGGCCTTGTTCACGCCAAAGAAGAAGGTGGCCGAGTAGATGCCCTTGGGGAAATCGAGCAGGTGTCGGATCGTGCCCTGCAATGAAAAATCGGTGAATGATGAGGCGTCGATGAAGAGCCCATCGGTGACCCCGCGGCGCACCATCTCGGCGGCCTGCGGGCCAGGCGCGCGAATACCCACGCCGCCCAGGGCTTTGGCGATATCCACGTTGATCGCTGCGCCACCGGCAAGCTTCATGCCGTTCCAGTCAGCCATTGATTTAAGCGGCTTCTTCGATGTCCAGACCCGTCCCGGTTGGGCGGCCCACAGGGCCAGCAGCTGAATGCCTGCATGCTCATCGCGGGAAGCGAAATGTTTGTCAGTCACCTGCCAGAGTGCCACCGACAAAGGCTCTGACAGATCGGACAGGAACGGCAGCTCCCCCACCCTGGCGAGCGGGAAGCGTTGCGGGGTATAGCCATGCACGCTAAATACCGCCTCGACGATGCCGTCTTTCACCATATCCAGCTGGGTGGGCGGCGGACCCAGGCTGCTGGCGGTGACCTCGAAGCGAACCCGACCCTGCGTGGCGGCGGCGACCTCGTCTGCCCAGGGTTTGAGCGTGCGCGTCATGATCGGATGAGTGGGCGGCAGCCAACCGTTGATTCGGAATACGGTTTGCGCCTGGGCGGCAGCCCCCGTCAGGGTCAGGCTGAGCGCGAGGGTGGCGCCGGATAGGACGCGGTGCAGACGGATCATCAGTGGTTCCTCGATCGGTTGCGTGAACGGGCCGTTGGATGTCGGCGGATATTAGCGAACGGCATTCGGCTGTCAAGGATCTTCGCTTAGCTTACGAACCGCGCCTGGTTGCCAAAACGGTGACCCCATGTCCAGAATACCGAATGGCGTTCGCTTAACCGGAGCGTCAGGCATCCCTTCGGGTGCCACC
>JALREG010000203.1 GCA_023253905.1 Burkholderiaceae bacterium | reverse complement strand
GCGGCCGTCGAAAATCATGACGCGCGCTGCGTTTGACAATGCGATTGTTGCAGCGAGTGCGCTAGGTGCCTCGACCAACTGCCCGCCGCATGTCACGGCCATTGCCCGCCACATGGGGGTGCCGCTTGAGATCACCGACTGGGATCGGATCGGCTATGACATTCCGCTCCTCGTAAACTGCATGCCAGCGGGTGAGTACCTGGGCGAAGAATTTCATCGCGCAGGCGGCGTGCCCGCCGTCATGCACGAGCTTCTGGGCGCGGGCAAACTGCGCGCCGAGGCGCTTACCGTATCGGGGCGCACCATCGGTGAGGTCTACGCTCAGACGGTGGCGAGCGACCGTCGGGTGATCCGGTCTTATGCGGAACCCATGCTGGGCCAGTCAGGCTTTGCTGTGCTGTCGGGCAACCTGTTCGACTCAGCCGTCATGAAGACCTCGGTGATCTCGCCCGAGTTCCGCAGTCGCTATCTCGAGAACCCGGCCGACCCTCAGGCTTTTGAGGGGCGTGCGATCGTCTTTGAGGGGCCCGAGGACTACCACGAGCGCATCAACGATCCGTCGCTGGCGATCGATGCCGACTGCATCCTGTTCATTCGCGGTACCGGGCCAGTCGGATACCCGGGGGCGGCGGAAGTGGTGAACATGCTGCCGCCCGATGCACTGGTTCGACAGGGCATTACGCTTCTCCCCTGCGTGGGCGATGGCAGGCAGTCGGGTACTTCGGCGAGTCCCTCGATCCTGAATGCGTCGCCCGAATCGGCAGTGGGGGGGGGCCTTGCGCTCCTTCAGACCGGCGACCGGGTGCGAATCGATCTTGGCCGCCGGCGCGCCGACATCCTGGTGAGCGAGGAGGAGTATGAGCGCCGCCGGGCTGCCTGGACACCCAGTTATCCGGCGAGCCAGACGCCCTGGCAGGAACTGCAGCGTCGCCATGTCACGCAGCTCTCTGATGGCGCCTGTCTGGACTTTGCGGTGAACTATCAGCGGATTGCCGTCACCCGCGGCTTGCCGCGTGACAACCACTGACCCGAGACGCGCTTGGGCGTTAGCGTGACGGGCCGCGATACGGCTCGATGCGCGTGGCATCGAGCACGTAGCCGCTCACGCCCATGCGGGTGTCGCTCCGCCCAACCTTGAGCGTGCCAACGACCCAGACCGCGTCCATGGTCTGCAGTGTCTGACGCCGCGCCGACAGCACCTGAATAATCTGATTGGCGGGCGGGGGCGGGGTGTGGATGCATGCGCCCATGTAGGGCACCAGCAGAAACTCTCGAATGTCGCCGCCCAGCATATCGAGCGGCACCACATAGCCGGGGATCCGGATCCGCAGGCCTTCGAGCTCGCCGCGCGTGGGCGCCTGATCCCATTGCTCGCGGATTTCTCGCATGAGTGCCTCGCTACGCGGATCGCCATCGCTGATGGCTTCAAGCCCACGACCCTCCAGAAGCTTGAGGGGGTCCCAATCTTCCGGCATAAGGTCGTCCCAGCCGATTTCACGCACGCCCCCCCCGATCAGGCGACCCGGAAGCTTGATCGGCTCAGCGGGCCGGGAGGTGGTCCCGCCGCGGGCGGCCGGTGCCTGCGAGGATGGCGCGCCGCTTGACTGCGCAAGGCCTTCGCCAGGCGCGAGCGCCAGACCGATCGCCGCCATCAGCAGGCATGAAACACGCAGCAGTTGGTGAAAGGTCATGGTGGGATGCGGGTTGGGCAATCAGGATCGCGGGGACAGTCCGTCGGCAAGCGACAACCGCCACGCGCGCAAGGCGGGCAACAGACTCGCGAGGATACCGGTGGCGAGCACCGCGGCGAGCAAAAGCCACTCGCCGACGCGCAGAAAGTCCGTGCCGAGCGTGATGCCGAGCTGCGCCTGCAACGGGGATGTAGCGAACAGGCAGAGTAGCGCACCTGCCGCCACCCCCAGCACAATGCCGCTCAGACAGGCGAGCGTACCTTCGGTAAGGAGCAGCATCACAAGCGTGCGCGGGCTTGCGCCTACGGAGCGAAGGATTGCGAGTTCGCGGCGACGCGCATCGAGCCCCGCCAGAATCACCGACACCAGGCCTGCCAGGCTCGCGAACGCAACCAGCGCGCCCATCAGTCGAAGCGCGGTCTCACCCCAACCCAGCGCCTTCCACAATTCATCGAGCGTGACCCCCGGCAATACCGCAGTGAGGGGCTCATCGGGCTCGGCCTGCAGCCGGCGCTGCACCGAGAAGACCGTGCTTCGCGCGCGTAACCCCACCAGGGCCGCTGACACTGTGACCGGGCGCGCACCCGGGTCCGTCGAGGGCGTCGACCCGCGGGCCGGTCGTACGCCGGCCACCCAGCCCGCGTGAAGCGCATGCATTGACTCAAGGCTGATCAGCACCGCGCGATCGACGGGCGAGCCCGATGGCGCGAGGACGCCCGTGATGGTGAAGGGCTGATCGTCATGCGAGCCCTCGGCGAGCGGACCGCTGCCGTGACTGAGCGTGATCCGGGCCCCCGCACCGAGGCCCAGTTGCCGGGCGACCTGCGCGCCAATCACCGCCTCGGCATGGCGACCCTGCTCGCGGCCCTGCGCCAGCGCGAGGGGCTGGCGATCGCCCACCCTCACATGGCGCAAAAAGCGTTCATCGGTGGCGATCACCGGAAACCCGCGAAAGGTATCGCCGAGCGCAATCGGCACCACCCAGGCGACCTGGGGCAGCTCGCCGATCGCCTCGATTCGTTTCAGGGTCACCGCCTGCGTGGGCGGACCAAGATGAAATACGGTGTGAAGCAGGATTTGTGTTGGGCTGCCGCGTGCGCCCACGATCAGGTCAGTGCCTGAAAGCGCCTTCGAAAAACTCGTGCGGATATCGTGGCGAAGCCGTTCCGTGGCAAGGAGCAGCAACGTGGAGAGCCCGACGGCGGCGATGGTGAGGGCGAGCGTGAAGCGACGGGCCCAGGCGCTCCGTGCAGCGAGCACGATCATGGCCTTCATGGCGACGCTTCCGCGGGCGGGGAGGCCTCGGCCGATTGGCTCGCAGACGATAGGGGAACGTTATGCGCATCGGTGCGCGCCCCCAGTGCCAGGCTGCGGTCGAAACGCGGCTCGAGCGAACGGTCGTGGCTCACGAATACCAGTGCGCTGCCCGCGTTCTGGCAGGCCGGCAGCAGCCGTGCCATGAATTCATCGCGCCGATCGGCATCGAGTGCTGAGGTGGGTTCATCGGCGAGCACCAGCTCGGGCGCACCGATCAGCGCCCGCGCGGCTGCGACGCGTTGCTGTTCGCCTACCGACAGCGTGCCCGCGGGTTGCCGCCAGAGATCCGGGGCCAGATCAAGTGCAGCGAGCCAGCTGCTTGCGTCGCGCTCGACCGACCCTGAGCGAGCTGCCGCCCGCCCCGCGCGCCGAGCTGAAAATCGGCAGGGCAGGCACACGTTATCGAGCACTGGCAGCCAGCTGAGCAGATTGAACTGTTGAAACAGGTAACCGACATGATCGCCACGCCGGCGGTCGCGCGCCGAGCTGCCGAGCGAGCGCCAGTCGGTGCCAAGGACCCGTACCGTTCCTTGCTGTGCAATCAGTACGCCGGCAAGTAATGACATGAGCGTGCTCTTGCCACCGCCGCTGGGCCCGTAAACGAAAAGGCGCTCGCCTGCGCCGACTCTCAGTTGGTTCACCGCCAGCGCCGTTCGGGTCTGTCCCGGGTACCGGAAGATGAGATCGTTTACTTCGACAACCGCATGCGCGGCCGATTGAACTGACGGGTGATCGGAGTCGGTCGACATATTGAGCGCTTTGCGTGCGAAGGGCAGGCTGGGCGCGGCGCACTCAGCGGGCGAGCTCGAATACCTTGCGGTTGCGCTGCAAGGTACGCGCCTGGGTGCCGCCGGGCCCTGCGAAGCGCGCTTCGATACGGCGCAACCGGCTGAGAATGTCGAAAAGGCCGATCTCGAGCATGCCCAAACGAGCCGGGCGCTCGCAGTCAAACGTATGGGTCACCAGAAGATCGAAATGCGTCTCATCGACCGGTAGTCCGCTCGTCGCCGTGGCCGGTTCGGCAGAGCCCGACCAGCGAAGCGCCTGCGTGGCGGGTTTGCAGCCCGCCTCGGGCGTTGGGCGAAAAACGCCGGTTGCCAGTAGCGTATCGAGCGCGCGCTGCAGACGCGCCCGCTCATCGTCAGAGCGCGGCGCTCGCTCAAAGCCGGTGAGGGTTTCCATCGGTAGCTCTGCCTCGATGGTAAGGCGAGCGCCCTCAAGCGTGAGGTCGAGCCGCGCCTGCCCGTGCACGTGTCCATGCCCCCCCGGCGCGCTCAATGCAGGCGCAGCCGACCCGAGGGCGAGCGACGCGATCAGGAGGCCGCGGCGCAGGTGCGCAGCCGCCTGCATGCACAGGTCAACGATGCCCCGGCAGGTTCTATCCGGTCTGCTGGCGGGAGGATGGCGGCGTGTCATGAGTCCGATCATAAGGCGTGTTCGCGAGGCGTGCGGGATGAAACCCCTAATGTGTTGCCCGTGCGCGCCGGGGGGCTTGAGTTCCCCTCGCGCCACGGGCAGACTGGGCCACTCAAGCGCAAGGAGCTTTCATGGCGAACCTGCAGCGGTACTGGGCGTTGGGCGTGGCGTTACTGCTTCTATTTGCCTCGGCGGGCGCCTATGCAGGCGGCTGG
>JALREG010000067.1 GCA_023253905.1 Burkholderiaceae bacterium | reverse complement strand
CGCCGTCACCCTGGCGCTCGGCAAGGACATCTCAGGCGACCCCATGGTGGCGGACATCGCTCGCATGCCGCATCTTCTGGTCGCTGGCACCACAGGTTCGGGCAAGTCGGTCGGCGTCAACGCGATGATCCTGAGCCTGCTCTACAAATCGACCCCCGACGATGTACGCCTTATTCTTGTCGATCCAAAGATGCTCGAACTGTCCGTCTACGAGGGCGTTCCCCATCTGCTCGCGCCAGTCGTTACCGACATGAAGGAGGCCGCTCAGGCGCTGAACTGGTGTGTAGCCGAGATGGACCGCCGCTATCGCCTGATGGCCGCTATGGGTGTGCGCAACCTCGCTGGATTCAACAGGCAGATTCAGGAGGCGGAGAAGGAGGGCACCCCGATTGCCGATCCGCTATGGCCGAAGGACAAGACGGCTGAGGCACCCGCTCTGACGCGGCTACCGGTGATCGTGGTCGTCATCGATGAATTTGCCGACATGATGATGATCGTCGGCAAGAAAGTGGAGACGCTGATCGCGCGTATCGCGCAAAAGGCCCGAGCCGCGGGCATTCATCTGATTCTCGCGACGCAGCGACCTTCAGTCGACGTCATCACCGGTCTCATCAAGGCCAATATCCCGACGCGCATCAGTTTTCAGGTGTCGTCGAAGATCGATTCCAGAACCATCCTCGATCAGGGCGGGGCAGAGCAGCTGCTCGGCCACGGTGACATGCTGTACTTGCCGCCCGGTACCGCGATGCCAGTGCGCGTGCACGGGGCCTTCGTCAGCGACGAGGAAGTACATCGCGTGGTTGCCGACTGGAAAGCCCGCGGCGAACCGGATTACTCAACTGACATCCTGTCGGACAGCGGTGGCGATGAATTTGCGCTCGCCTTCGATGGCGGCGGCACGGAGCAAGACGACGCGCTCTACGACGAAGCGGTTGCCTTCGTAATCGAATCCAGGCGACCGTCAATCTCGAGCGTCCAGCGCAAACTGCGTATCGGCTACAACCGTGCGGCGCGCCTTATCGAGGCCATGGAGGCCGCCGGTGTGGTCAGCGCCATGAACAGCAATGGCAGTCGGGAAGTTCTGGTGCCGAAACGTGATTGATCAGACCAGAGCTGCTTGTCGCTTTATTGCGCTCATCGTGCTGGCGGCGGCCGGTTCCGCCTCGCGGGCCGAAACCGCGCCGGCGCTTCCTCAGGGCGTCCCCTATGGTGTGTCCGATCTCGCAAACCGCAAGAACGACCGAGACTACCTGCAAGCTCGATTGTCTGGTCTTGCCGTCTACGCGGCAGACTTCGTCCAGCAGGTCTACGGTGCCCGCGGCGAACTGCTGGAAGCATCTACCGGGCGCGTCCTGCTGCAGCGACCCTCGTTCAAGTGGGTAGTCAACGACCCTTATCCGCAGATCATCGTTACCCGCGGCGACCGACTTGAGCTCTATGACCCGGACCTCGAGCAGGTCACCATCCGGTCGCTCGACGACGCGCTGCGCGATACGCCGGTATCTCTGCTCACCCGCGATGATGTTGCTCTGGACGGTGATTTTCAGATCGTCCGCATCGCCGACGAACAGGGTGAAAGTTACCTTATCGACCCTCGCGCAACCGACTCGCTGTATCGACAAATCCAGCTGCACTTCGCGCCCATGGGCTCAGCGCTGTTGACGCTATCGGGTTTGGATATTCTTGATCAGCTCGGGCAGCGCACCGAAATTCGATTTGAACCCGATGTCAATGCGCGAGCTGTGGCGGACTCCGAATTCCTGCTCGAACTGCCACCCGGAACCGATGTCATCGGCGACTGACATCGGCGATACGCTACCGCTCGCAGAGCGATTGCGGCCTCGATCCATCCGTGAAGTGGTGGGGCAGCGCCATCTGCTCGGAGCCGGTATGCCGCTGTCCCGCGTGGTGGAAACGGGACGGCTTCACTCCATGCTGCTCTGGGGGCCGCCCGGCACAGGTAAAACCACGCTGGCGCGTTTGCTGGCCGAAGCGTCCGGTGCGCAATTTGTCAGCTTGTCTGCAGTACTTGCGGGCGTGAAGGATGTTCGTTCGGCGGTTGCCAACGCCGAAATCGAGCGTGCGCGCGGCGCGCATACGGTACTTTTCATCGACGAGGTGCACCGCTTCAACAAGGCACAACAGGACGCCTTCCTGCCTCACGTGGAGCAGGGGATCGTGACGCTGATCGGCGCGACGACCGAAAATCCCTCGTTTGAGGTCAATTCCGCGCTGCTCTCGCGCGCCCGGGTTTACGTCCTGAAGCCGCTCGATCTACTGGAGCTCGACGCCGTCATCGATCGTGCGCTGACCGCCATGCCCGGGCTTCGGATCGAAGCGGAGGCGCGATCGCTCTTGGCCAGCCTGGCCGACGGCGATGCCCGCCGGTTGCTGAATCTGCTGGACGTGGCCGCGCAGCTTGCGCCAGACGGCTTGATCGACTCCGACCGTGTGGCGGTCGCGGCAGGTTCTCGCTACCGACGCTTTGATAAGGGCGGTGACACCTTTTACGACCAGATCTCGGCGCTGCACAAATCGGTGCGAGGCAGCGACCCTGATGCTGCCCTGTATTGGTTCTGTCGGATGCTGGACGGCGGCTGCGACCCGTTGTACATCGCCCGCCGCATGATCCGCATGGCCACCGAGGATATCGGCAACGCGGATCCACGCGCACTGCAGATGACCTTGTCCGCTTGGGACACATTCGAACGACTCGGCTCACCCGAAGGCGAGCTGGCGCTGGCTCAGGTCGTCCTGTATCTGGCAAGCGTTCCCAAAAGCAACGCGGCCTATCAGGCCTACAACGCTGCCCGCGCGTTCGTGGCCGCGCAGGGTAGTCATGAGGTCCCCCTGCATTTGCGCAACGCTCCCACTCGACTGATGAAGTCGCTCGGACACGGACAGGGATATCGATACGCGCACGACGAACCTGGCGCTTTCGCCGCGGGAGAGCGCTATTGGCCGGACGATCTCGACCCCGAGCGATTTTATGAGCCCACGAATCGAGGACTGGAGTCCAAAATCCGGGCGCGACTGCTCCGGTTGCGTGCGGAGATCTTGAGGACCGGCGAGCCAAATTCAGCAGCCGGGATGGCAGGTGAACGACTTCAGGAGTCGATCACCTCGGACGCGTCCTCAGGTGATCAGCCGTGATCGCAGGGCTCTTCTGGGTCGCAGTAGGCGGCGCATTGGGCGCTATGCTGCGCTTTGCCGCTACGCAGCTGGTCGGCGCCGAGCTGCGGTTTCCTTGGACTACACTACTGATTAACATCGCCGGCTCGTTCGCGATCGGCGCAGCCATTGGCCTGTGGCAACAGGCATCGTGGTTTGAGGACTGGGGACGGCCGCTGCTCGTGGCCGGTGTGCTGGGCGGCTTCACCACCTTTTCGGCCTTTTCGCTCGAAACCGTGAACCTGATCTTGGCGGGCCGATTTGCCACTGCGGCCACATACGCGGCCTTGAGCGTTCTCGCCTCGGTCAGCGCTGCGTGGGCGGGTATGCGCCTTGCGGCGCCCTGATCCATAACTTTCCGGGTGCCATTCCAGCCTGCCTGCATGACCCAACTTGAGAATTGATCGATGTTAGATACCCGATATTTGAGGCAGGATCCTCATGCAGTGGCGAAGAGCCTGCTGCGCAAGCGCTTCGTGCTTGATGTAGAGGCGTTTCTGCAGCTCGAGCAAGAACGGAAGACTTTGCAGGAGTTGACCGAGCAGCTCCAGAACGCCCGCAACGTTGCCTCGAAGCGCATCGGGCAGGCAAAGGCCAGAGGCGAGGACGTGGCGCCGCTGGTACTCGAGGTGGGTGACCTCGGCACCCGTCTCGAAGCCGCCAAGACCTCGTTTGCGGACAATCAGTCGCGCTACCAGACGTTCCTGCAGCAGATTCCCAACTTGCCCGATGCCGATGTACCGGATGGCATTGATGACGCATCCAATCAGGCACTCAGGTATTGGGGCAGCCCGGCCAGCGTCTCATTCCAGCCCCGCGATCACGTATCTCTGGGCGGTGCGGCAATGGACTTCGAGCGCGCAACCAAACTGACCGGGTCTCGTTTCGTGGTGTTGACCGGGGTGCTGGCCCAACTGCATAGAGCGCTGACCCAATTCATGCTGGATACCCATGTGCACGACCACGGCTATCAAGAAGTCTATGTGCCTTACATGGTCAATGCTGACTCTCTGCACGGCACCGGTCAGCTGCCTAAATTTTTGGACGACCAATTTCGCATCGTGGGTGATGAAGGGTATTTTCTGATTCCGACCGCCGAAGTACCGGTGACCAATCTGTATCGCGATGAAATCGTCGACATCGAGTCACTGCCGATCAAGCACGTCTGCCACACACCGTGCTTTCGCCGTGAAGCGGGCAGCTACGGCCGCGACACGCGAGGCATGATTCGACAGCACCAATTCGACAAGGTGGAGCTGGTTCAGCTGGTCGAACCCGGCCAATCCGAGGCGGCACTCGAATCGCTGACAGCAGATGCCGAGAACATACTGAAAAAGCTGGAGCTACCTGACCGGGCGATGGCGCTTTGCGGTGGTGATCTCGGATTTTCAGCCGCACGCACCATCGATCTCGAAGTCTGGCTACCCGGGCAGAACGCGTACCGCGAAATCTCTTCATGCAGCAATTTTCGTGACTTTCAGGCTCGACGCATGCAGGCGCGCTACCGCTCTGCAGTCACGGGCAAACCCGAACTGCTGCACAGCCTGAACGGATCTGGCCTGGCAGTTGGACGCACGCTGGTTGCGGTTCTGGAAAACTTTCAGGACGAACAGGGCGCGATTGCGGTGCCCACGGTACTGCGCCCGTACCTGCGGGGCCAGTCGCGCATCGATCTCAACCCAGGCTGATCGCCCCGATGCGCTATCTGCCGCTGTTCGTCGATATCCGCGGCCGCGACTGTCTACTCGTCGGCGCCGGTGATATTGCGGCGCGGAAGCTGGAACTACTGCTTTCGGCGGGTGCGCAGGTCACGATTGTCGCGCCGGAGATCGGCACTCGCACGCGCGAACTGACGGTTGGCGCGCAGGTGCGCATCTTTGAGCGCGCCTATCAACCGACAGACCTCGCCGGAATGCGACTGGTCATCGCGGCAACGAGCGAGAGGGCTGTCAACGAACGCGTCTACCTCGATGCAGATCACCTGAACATTCTCGCGAATAGCGTTGATCAACCTGAAATTTCCAATGCCATTTTCCCGGCTTTGATCGATCGCGACCCGGTGCTGGTTGCCGTCTCGACGGGCGGTAACGCCCCGACACTCGCCCGGACCGTGCGGGGGTGGATCGAGGCGGCGCTACCCGCGCGCCTTGGCGCTCTCGCCCGATTTATCGGCGAGCGCCGGAACATAGTGAAGGGCGCGTTATCGAGCGTACCGACGCGCCAGCGTTTCTGGGATCGGTTTCTTGCCGGACCCGGTCCGGAAGCGCTTTACGCTGGCGACGATGTGGCGGCTGAAGCCAGCTTCAAGCGTCTGCTTTCGGCGCAAGATGACCGCGAAGAACCCCTGGTTGCGCTCGTCGGCGCCGGTCCAGGGGATCCCGAGCTACTTACCCTGCGTGCGCATCGGCTGCTGCAGCAGGCTGATGTGGTGCTCTATGACAACCTGGTC
>JALREG010000150.1 GCA_023253905.1 Burkholderiaceae bacterium | reverse complement strand
GTGGAAGTGCTCTTGGAGCAGAACACGGCCCTCAACACCGGCCTGACGGTGTTCGGCAGCGCCCCCGCCGCCGAGCTCGGTCAACACTGCGATGTGGCGGTGGTGCTGGGTGGCGACGGCACCATGCTGGGCGACACGGCGGTGGCCGTGCATCCGGATGATGAACGCTATCGCGCCCTGATCGGAAAGTGGGTCAGACTTCCGCTTTGCGATCGTGACATTCCGATCATCGCCGACGACTATGTCGACCCCGCCTTCGGCACGGGCTGCGTCAAGATCACGCCAGCTCATGATTTCAATGACTGGAAGATGGGCGAGCGCCACGGGCTTGCAGCGATCAGCGTGCTCACCCTCGATGCCCGCATCAATGATCAGGCGCCCGTGGCCTATCGCGGCCTCGACCGCTATGACGCGCGAAAAAAGGTGTTGGAAGACCTGCGCGCTGCGGATTGCCTCGTATCGGAGAAGCCGCACACGCTGATGGTGCCGCGTTCGGCGCGCACTCAGGTGGTGGTTGAACCCATGCTCACCGACCAGTGGTTTGTCGCGATGAGCCGCCGTGATCACGGCAATGCGTTCTTCCCCGGCCAGTCGATCGCAGATGTCTGCCTGCAGGTGGTCCGTGACGGGCAGATTCGCTTCTTCCCCGACCACTGGACCAGCACCTACAACCACTGGCTCGAAAACATTCAAGATTGGTGCATTTCCCGGCAACTCTGGTGGGGCCATCGCATCCCTGCCTGGTACAAGGCCGACGCTCAAGGCCAGCCGATTCACGACGGCACGGTGTTTGTCGCGCGTAATGAAGCGGATGCCCAGGCGCGGGCCCGCGCTGCGGGCTACCAGGGCGCATTGGTGCGTGACGATGACGTGCTCGATACCTGGTTCTCGTCGGCCCTGGTGCCCTTCACCTCGCTCGGCTGGCCCAAACAGACCGCTGACCTGGATCGCTATCTGCCCTCAAACGTACTGGTGACGGGCTTTGACATCATCTTCTTCTGGGTGGCCCGGATGGTGATGATGACCACTTTTTTCACGGGCAAGGTGCCGTTTCATCACGTTTACATCAATGCGATCGTGCGTGATTCCGAAGGCCAGAAGATGTCGAAGTCGAAGGGCAACACCATCGACCCAATCGATCTGGTGGACGGCATTACGCTCGAGGCGCTCCTCGAGAAGTCAACGGTTGGCCTCCTTCGAGCCGACCACAAGCAGCGCATCGACCGCTACATCCGCAGCAACTTCCCGCAGGGCATTCCGGCATTCGGGTCCGACGCGGTGCGCTTTACCTTCGCCTCGCTTGCCACCTTCGCCCGCACGCTCAACTTTGACCTCAGCCGCTGCGAGGGCTATCGCAACTTCTGTAACAAGCTCTGGAATGCCTCGCGTTTCGTGCTGATGCAAACCGAAGGGCGTGACTGCGGTTTCGAGCCCCACGAGGCGGGTGCCTGCGTACCAGGCGGCTATCTTCACTTCAACGCGGTTGACCGCTGGATCGTCTCAGCACTGCAGCGCACCGAAGCCGAGATCGAGCGTGCGTTGTCTGACTATCGCTTCGATCTCGCCGCGCGCGCGCTCTACGAGTTTGTCTGGGACCAATACTGCGACTGGTATCTGGAGCTCGCGAAGGTCAATCTTCAGGCAGACGATCAGGCGGTGGTTCGCGCCACGCGACGCACGCTGCTCCGCGTGCTCGAGGCGGTGCTGCGGCTCGCGCACCCCATCATCCCTTTCATCACCGAAGAGTTGTGGCAGAAGGTCGCGCCGATTGCCCAGCGCTACGGCGAGCGCGGCGTACAAAAACTCTCCGGAGAGGCGCTCGCCCAGGCAGTAGCCGAGCAGCGTCATCTGCTCATGCAGCAGCCCTATCCAAAAAGCGAACCTGGAAAAATCGACGAAAAGAGCGAAGCGTTCGTCAGTCAGCTCAAGCAGCTGATCGATGCGTGTCGCGCCCTGCGCGGTGAAATGAACGTCTCGCCCGCGCAGAAACTCCCGCTCATCGCACAGGGTTCGCGCAAACAGCTCGCCGAATTCGCACCCTACCTGAAGGCGCTTGCAAAGCTCGAGGCTGTTGAAATCGTTGACGCGCTGCCCGCCGGATCGATCGCGCCAGTGCAGATCGTGGGCGATGTCCGGCTGATGCTGCGTGTTGAGATCGATGTAGCGGCGGAACGCGCGCGCCTCGATCGCGAAATCGCCCGCGTGTCAGGCGAGGTGCAGCGCGCCGGCGCCAAGCTCGGCAACGCGAGTTTCGTCGAACGTGCGCCCGCCAATGTGGTGGCACAGGAGCGCGAGCGTCTGGCCGGATTCGAGGCGTCACTCGCGCGGCTTCACGAACAGCGCGCGAAGCTGGGCTGATCGGGTTGACGGGGGCCCCGGCGAGCCCCTCGCAGGGTGAGCTCGCCGCTCAGCCCATCGACATGTAACCGCCGTCCACCGCCATGATCGTGCCGGTCATGTAGCGCGCAGCGTCCGAACACAGGAACAGAATCGGATCGGCGATCTCGGCGGGTTCGGCCCATCGCCCGATGGGCGTGCGCGACATGATCATCGCGTTTCGCTCCGGGTTTTCGCGCGCGCCCCGCGACAGTTCGGTGACGACCCAGCCGGGCGCCACCGCGTTGACGCGAATGCCATCGGCCGCATAAGCGGCGGCAAGCGACATGGTGAGGTTGCGCACTGCGCCCTTCGATGCGGAATAGGCAGGCTGCTTGGGCCCCCCGAAAAACGACATGACCGAGCCGATGAACACAATGCTGCCACGGCTCTGGGCGAGTAGCGGTCGGGCAGCCGCGCTGACCCGCATGCCACCGTTCAGATTCACGTCAATGACGTGCGCAAACACGTCGGGGTCGTGCTCGGCATCGCGGCGGATCAGGCCAGCGCTGTTCACGACTGCATCCAGTCTGGGCAACCCGCCCAAGAGGGCGTCGACCGCTGCACGATCGGTCACGTCGAGCTGGCGAAGTTCAATGCCTGCGAAGCCGGGATTGGCGCGCGCTGCCGAAAGTTCCTGGTCGGTAAGACCGCAGGCGATCACGCTTGCGCCCGCCTGACGGAACGCAACGGCGGTGGCCGCGCCAATGCCGGACGTGCCACCGGTCACGAGGACATGGCGACCCGAGTAATCAAAGCTCGCTTTCATGGGTTACCGCCTCTGTAGAAAAAAGATCCACTGCCGGTCCTGCTCATCGACGCGCAGCAGCGTGTGTCCCGTTTGCCTCGCAAACGCTTCGAAGTCACGCTTCGAGCCTGGGTCGGTCGACACCACCTTCAGCACCTGGCCACTGCCCAGATCGGTGAGCGCCTTCTTGGCCCGCAAAATCGGCAGCGGACAGTTAAGCCCCCGCGCATCCACCTCACGATCACAGGAGATTGCTTCATCAGCCATACCACACCCTCATTCATCGAGACATTTCATTAAGGCAGAACCCATGGCCCCAGGACTGCGCCCAGCCCAATCAGCCAGAGCGGGTTCAACTTCGACACCAGACACACCAGCACGGTGAGCGCGCAAAGGGCTGCAAGCGCCCAGTGAGTGACCGCACCTTCGGCGATCACCCAGCCCGCCGATAAAGTGAGCCCCACTGCTAGTGGCGACAGGCCCAGCCGGATGGCGCGAACCGCGCGCGTGTCGAGGTTGCCACTGCGCCAGCGATTGGCATGATAGGTGATCAGGCTGGACGGCACGAGCAATCCCAGCGTCGCGAGCACGGCTCCCACCAGCCCGGCGGTCTGCCAGCCCAAAAGCGTGACGAACAGGACATTAGGCCCTGGCACCGCCTGGGCCACGGCAATCGCTTCGCTGAACTGCGCGGCAGTCAGCAGCCCCTTCTCGTCAACCATGTAGCGGCTGATGTCGGGCACCATCGAGACTGCGCCGCCCACCGCAATCGCCGACAGCATGGCGAAGTGCGCAAGCATCTCCAGCTGATCCCAGAACGTCATGGCGATTTCCCCTCCTTCCACCAGGCAAGCAGCACCGCAACCGGGACGGTGAGCGCAAGCACCTGCAGCAGGGGCCAGCGCAGCAGCGCGAGCCCAATGAAACTCGCGAGCCCGAATGCGAGCCATGGCCAGCGCCGGCGCTGCGCCCAGGCAAGCTTGAGTGCCATTGCGATGATGAGGCCCGAGGCCACCGCGGCCATGCCCGACAGGGCCTTCTGTACGGCCGGTACGCTTACGAATTGCGAATACACCAGGCCCGCTGTCAGCACGATCACCGCTGGAAACAGGACCAGGCCGGTGACCGCCACCACCGAACCGCGCCAGCCAAAATATCGATGACCGACGATGATGCCCACGTTGATGATATTGGGGCCCGGGAGCAATTGGCCAAAGGCAAGCACTTCGAGAAACTCCTCGCGGCTCAGCCAGCGGCGATCGTCAACCAGGGTGCGCTGTGCCCATGGCAATACACCGCCAAACCCGTGCAGCGCGAGAGTGGTGAAGGCCACGAACAGGTCGATGAGCGAGCGGGGGGAAGGACGGTCGGGCGACGGTTGGACTCCGGCCGTCATATCGGTCCCCGCCGGTCCGTGCCACGAGCGACGTAGAACAGGCTTCCGCCCAGAAGCAGCGCCATGCCCCAGAAGAGGGTTGCCACACCGAACACGCCCCCAATCGCGCCGAACGCGCCGGGCAGCAGGGTCTGCGTTCCGTTCACCAGCACCATCCTGAGACCCACCGCCTCCCCCGTCCGGTCAGGTGGCGCGAGCCGGTGAAGAAGCGACAGGACGATGGGCTGCGACACGCCCAACCCCATTCCGAGCACAAACGACAGCACCATCATGACCGGCAGGGATTCGGTGAGCGGATAGAGCAGATAAATGATGCCGCCCACGACATGAGACGCGAGAATCATGGGCCACTCAGGCACGCGCCGCGCGAGCCAGGGCACCGCGACCCGGATCACGAAGGTGGCAGCCGAATAGGACGCGAGCAGAATGCCGATGGCAGACGCCGACATGCCGATCGCGGAGCCGTAGATTGGAACGACGAACTGGTGCACGTCCCAGGCGGCCGAGATCACACCCACCGACAGATAGACCTTGCGAAGCGCCGGGTCACGCAGCAGATCGAACACACTCTGCTCGGCCGCAGACTCGCGCGAGTCGCCCGGCAGGCGCGGTCGCTCCTCGAACTTCACCCGGCTCAACCACCATGCCGTGCCAAGCGGCAGCAGCAGCAGGGCGAAAAACGCCGCACGGAAACCAGCGAAATCGATGATCGGTCCCACCAGAAGCGGACCGATAAACGATGAAATGGAGAAGCCGACCGACAGCAGGCCGAAATTGGTCGCCCGGGCCGCCGGCCCACCCAACTCGCCGCCCAGCTTCTGAATGGCGACGTTGATTCCCATGAACCCGAGCCCGGTCGCGGTGCTGGCCAGAAAAAGCGAGCCCACCTCCCAGGACAGTGCGGGCGCAAGAATGGCGACAGACAGTACGGCCAGGCCCCAGAACATGGGTTTCCGGGTTCCGATACGGTCGACCAGTCGGCCGGCCGGTACCGACAGCACCATGGGCAGCAGCCCGAAAAACGCCATCAGCAGCCCGATGGTGAACGCCGAGGCACCGAGGTCGATGCCCCCCAGCGTGACCGCGATCCGGCAACCGACCAGCGCCGCATGAGACAGCACCGACATCCCGACCAGCGTCAGGAGTACGCGACGGTGCCCCGACCCCGGATCGGCGCTGGCGCTGTCAGTCATCAGGCGCGGGCAGCCACCCAGCCCGAGACGCTGGCGAGCGCAGCCGCAAGTTGATCGGGTCGCGTGCCACCCGCCTGCGCCATGTCGGGCCGGCCCCCGCCCTTGCCGCCCACCTGCTGGGCGACATGGTTGACCAGATCACCAGCCTTGACGCGGCTGATGGCATCGGCTGTGACCCCGGCGATGAGGCTGACCTTGTCACCGTCAACAGCAGCCAGGACGATGGCCGCAGTTCGGAGCTTGGACTTGAGCTGATCGACCGTATCACGCAGGACCTTGACGTCGGCCCCTTCGAGTGTTGCCGCCAGCACTTTGATGCCGTTGACCTCCACCGCGCCCGCCGCCAGATCATCGCCCTGGGAGGACGCGAGTTTGGACTTGAGCCGTGCCACCTCTTTTTCAAGGGTGCGCACCGATTCGAGGATCTGCGCGAGCTTGGCCGGCACCTCGGTTGCAGACACCTTGAGCGCCCCCGCCGCGCTGCCCAGCGTGGCTGAGGCCGCCTGGACCCATGCGAGCGCGTTGTCGCCGGTGACCGCTTCAACCCGGCGGATGCCCGCTGCAACCCCCGATTCGGCGACGATCTTGAACGGCCCGATGTCGCCGGTTCGGCGCACATGCGTACCGCCGCACAGTTCGCGGGATGATCCGATGTCGAGCATCCGAACCGTGTCGCCGTATTTTTCGCCAAAGAGCGCCATGGCGCCGGCACGGACGGCATCATCGAACCCCATCACGCGAGCCTCGGTGGCGGCATTGGCCAGGATTTCATCGTTCACACGCGCCTCGACCTGACGGATCTCTTCGTCGGTCACGGGTGCATGATGAGAAAAATCGAACCGGGTACGCTCGGCATCGACCAGGGACCCCTTCTGCTGCACATGGGCGCCGAGCACCTCGCGCAGGGCCTTGTGCATGAGGTGGGTGGCAGAGTGGTTTCGAACGGTGCGGGCGCGCCGGACGGTGTCGACCTGAGCGGCGAGCGTATCGCCCACCGCCAGACGGCCAGCCATCAGCGTGCCGTGATGGCCGAAAACGTCGGCCTGGATCTTGCGGGTGTCCTCAACCTCGAAGCGGGTGGTGTTGTCGGCCGAACAGAGCAGGCCGGCATCGCCCACCTGGCCGCCCGACTCGGCATAGAACGGCGTGCGGTCAAGCACCACCACCGCTTGCTGACCTGCCGCGACCGCCTGCACCGCCACCCCGTCAGCATAGAGCGCGAGCACCCGCGCTCCGGCCACTTCGAGATGCTCATAGCCATCGAAGTGCGTCTGTTCGCCGCTGTAGTCGAGCCCTGCGGCCATGCGGAATTTACCGGCCGCGCGCGCCTGCTCGCGCTGGCGATCCATGGCCACCTCAAAGCCCGCTTCGTCGACCATGACCCCGCGCTCGCGACAGACATCGGCGGTGAGATCCAGCGGAAAGCCGTAGGTATCGTAGAGGCGGAAAGCGGTGTCGCCGTCCAACAGTTTTGCGCCGCCACCGAGCGCCTGCTCGAGAATGGCCATGCCATGCGCGAGCGTCTCGCCGAAGCGCTCTTCTTCCTGACGCAGCACATCGGCCACCCGCTCGCGCGCCGCGGTGAGTTCGGGATAGGCGCTCCCCATCACCGCATCCAGTTCAGCGACCAGCCGGTGGAAGAAGGGGTTCGACTGCCCCAGCTTGTGGCCATGACGAAGCGCCCGCCGGATGATTCGGCGAAGCACATAGCCACGCCCTTCGTTGCCCGGAATGACGCCGTCGACGATCAGGAAGGAGCAGGCACGGATATGATCGGCGATGACGCGCAGGGACGGATTGGCAAGATCGGTACATCCGGTTTCTCGCGCGGCGGCACGAATGAGTTCCTGGAACAGATCGATTTCATAGTTGCTGTGCACATGCTGCAGCACCGCCGCGATGCGCTCCAGACCCATGCCGGTATCCACGCAGGGCTTGGGAAGCGGGGTGAGCGTTCCCGCCTCATCGCGTTCGAACTGCATGAACACCAGGTTCCAGATCTCGATGTAGCGATCGCCGTCGGCTTCAGGCGATCCCGGGGGGCCTCCCCAGATGCCGGCGCCGTGATCGTAGAAAATTTCTGAGCACGGGCCGCAGGGGCCGGTATCGGCCATCTGCCAGA
>JALREG010000133.1 GCA_023253905.1 Burkholderiaceae bacterium | reverse complement strand
GTTGAATTTGTTCAATTTCTTGAAAATGGCGAACTCGCAATGAGAGTTCATGAGCGGGATTTGCCAGTTCGCGAAACCCACGAACGCCGGCATGATGGCGCCGAACACCATGATGAGGCCATGCATGGTGGTGAGCTGGTTGAAGAACTCGGGACTCACGATCTGCAAGCCCGGCTGGAACAGTTCGGTGCGGAGCAGGAGCGCGTTGAGGCCGCCCACGATCAGCATCGCGAACGAGAACCAAAGGTACATCGTGCCGATGTCTTTGTGATTGGTGGCGTAGAGCCAGCGCCGCCAGCCGGTGGGGTGGTCGTGGGCGTGGTCGTGGGAATGGTCATCGTGGTGACCGATCACTGCGCTCATCGTGTGACTCCTGCTTGAATCCTTGATCGTTGCCGGGAACCGATTGCTGCCTGCCGGCAACTACTTTCGTGCCGCTTTGATGGCCTGCGGCTGCACCAGATTGTCTTCGGCCTTATTGCCCCAGGCGTTCCGGGAGTAGGTGATGACAGCAGCAAGCTCGGTATCGGAGAGGCCCTTGAAGGAGGCCATCGCGGTGCCAGCCTTGCCGTTCAGCATGATGGCAATGTGGTCATCACGCTTGCCGAGCACCAGCTTGGACCCTTCAAGTGCCGGGAACGCGCCGGCCACACCCTTACCGCTGGCCTGATGACAGGCCACACAGTTGGCGGCATACACCTTTTCGCCACGCGCCGACAGATCGGCAACCGTCCATTCCTTATTGGGATCGTCAGCCCGGGCGAGCATTTCTTTCTTCTTTTCCTCGACCCACTTTTTGTAGTCGGCCTCGCTCTTGGCCTCGACCACGATCGGCATGAAGGCGTGATCTTTGCCGCAGAGCTCGGTGCAGGCGCCGCGATAGACGCCAGGCTTGTCAGCCCTGAACCAGGTGTCGCGAATAAATCCGGGGATTGCGTCCTGCTTGATGCCCAGACGCGGGACGTAATAAGAGTGGATCACGTCATTTGCCGTGATGACCAGCCGAACTTTCTTGTCGACCGGCACCACCAGAGGATTATCGACTTCCATCAGGTAGGTGGGGTTGGCCTCGCGCTTGGCCCGGGCGTCGGGGTAATTACGATCTTCGATCTGCTCGCGCGGCGTTGCGAGGTTGGACAGGAACGCGACGCCCTCGCCCTCGCCCTTCATGTAGTCATAGCCCCATTTCCACTGATAGCCCGTGACCTTGACCGTGAGATCGGGGTTGGAAGTGTCTTTCTGGGCGATCACCTCGCCCGTGGCGGCGATGCCAAGCCCCACCACAATCAGGAACGGCACCACCGTCCAGACGATTTCAACCGTGGTGCTTTCATGGAAGTCGGCCGATTTGGCGCCGCGCGACTTCCGGTGTGCCCACATCGAATAAAACATGACCGCGAACACACCGATGAAGATCAGCACACAGACCCACATCAGCATCTCGTGGAGCCAGATCTGGCCGCGCGCGATCGCATTGGCCGGTTCGGGCAGATTCCACTGGTTGACCATCGGCCCACCGGGCATGTCCTTGACCGCCCAGGCTGCAGAGGTTGTCATGCACGCAAGCGCGGCAACTGCCGTGCGGAGCGCACCCTTCTTGAGTATGTCAGCCATTGCTCTCTTCCAAGCTCGAGACACGGAAACCCGTCACCCGCCTACCCCTGCGACAGCGCACCGCGCAGCTCTTCAACCAGCGCGGGCTTGCGATGGTCGGGAACGAAACGGCCCACCGCAATTTTCTGTCGCCCTGCTACGAGCACGATCGGATCCCTTGATCGCCCTCGGTAATCGACGCGCACCCAGGGCGGACTCGCTTCTTCGACGCGAAGATTCGCGCCGTGGCTTGCCTCAACCCGCAGCCAGCCCGGTCCGGCCTCGATCCGCTCATAGTCGCCTGCATGGCGCGCGTAGCAGAAGAAAGCCAGGCCCAGAACCGACACCTCGATCAGCGCAAACGGCACCACCATCCAGGCACCGACGACTGCAAAGGCGGCTGCAATCCCCAGAGACACCGCTGAGAGGGAGCCGAACCAGATTGCGAGTTGAGAAGGCGAGAGCACACAGTTGCGGCGCAGCGTCCAGAAATGCTGCTGGCTTCGGACGTGATACTGCCATTCGTACTGCATGAAACCCGAATCTTTTTTCGAATCAGACCACCGGTGTCGGGCCAGATTATAGGCGCTCGTTCAGAGAGGCAGCAAATTGCGCTCAACGGCCGCCACGGGGAATCACCCGGATCGGCGCAAGCCCGTCGGGTAAGCGCCGGTCCGGCGGGCACCAGGCGTGACCGTAAATCAGTTCGACGCTGACCCGGATCAATCCGTCAGCGCCCCGAAGGCCCTCCAGCGCCCGTAGCCATTCCCGCTGGTGCCTGGGCGTGAGAAGCCCCCTGAAACGATCGGCGAGGGCATTGCCCCCCCACTGCCGCACGTCGGCAAGAAGCGTCGCGCCGTCGCGCCAGGTAATGGAAAGACGTTCTGTGTCAACCACCGGTTCGGCAAACCCTTTTCGTACCAGGGCATCGCCCAGATCATGCATGTCAGGGAAACGCTGAATACGGGCACCAAGCGTGCGCAGCTCCGCGAGCGTGTCGACGCCCAGGCAGGCAAAAGCGGCCAGCCCGCCGGGCGCAAGCACGCGCCGCCATTCTGCAATCTGCGGATCAGGTTCGGCCGTGGCGTGAAGGTTGAGGACCGACCACACCAGATCGACCGACCCCGAGGCCAACGGTAACCGCGCAGGCTCTGCGACCATGAAATTCGCAAGCGGGCGGGCGCGAACGATCCCCAGTCGCGCGAGAAGCCCGCTACGGGCGGGCGCCACGCGGGCAGCCAGCGCAGCGAGGGCGCCAGGATCGTCATCGGTCGCAAAGAGTTCAGCCCCGGCAAAGCGCTGGGCAAGCGCGAGCAGCGCCCCGGAGCGCGCCGCCTCGGCGAGCAGCACGCGGCGCGGCGCAAGACGCACCGGCTCGAGCCGCTCAAGAAGGCCCCGCTCGACCGCCTGCTGCAAAAAATGAGGCGCATACGCCCGGGCGCGTCGGCGCGCCTGAAGGCGCGCTGCCGCCGGGTCTAGACCTGCCGTCGCATTCATTGCGGCCGAAGTATAGGCGGACGTGCGCCAATCGCGGGATGCCTCGTCAACTTCCAGCGCTGTCGCGGGTCTTCGCGACGCTCGCCTCACACGCCGCCGATGCGCTCCTTCCGCGCGCCTGCGCGGGTTGCGCGCAACCGCTTGCCCGGGGCGCGTGTCGGGCGGGCTGGTGCGCGCCGTGTGCGGCCGCCCTCGATCGCCCGGTCAGTCGTTGCGGTCGATGCGCCATCGAGTCCCTGGCACCGCTCTGCGAAAGCTGCCGGACCACGCCCCCGCCTTTCACATGCACCATGGTGCTCGGTGCCTACGCCCCACCGCTTGACCGGATCGTACGCGCGCTCAAATTCAACCGGCAACCCGCACTCGGCGCGGCACTGGCCGCAGCGCTCGCCCCAATCGTTCAGCGCGAGCTTGCACACCTGCCCGCGGGGCACCCGCGGCACCGGGTGGTCGCGGTACCGCTCTCCGAGGAACGGCTCGCCGAGCGTGGCTACAACCAGTCGCTACTCATCGCCCGGCCGCTTGCCCGGGTGCTCGGGCTGCCCCTCGATCCCACGGCGCTACGCCGGGAGCGAGCCGGCCCACCCCAATCCCGGCTGTCGCCAGGGGCCCGAGCCAGCAATGTTGCCCAGGCCTTTATCGCCACGCGGCCCCACCACGAACCCGTGCTCCTGGTCGACGATGTCATGACCACCGGTGCTACCCTTGCCGCGGCGTCGCTTGCGCTGATTCGCGCAGGCGCCCCCTCTGTCACCTGCGTCATCGTCGCTCGAACCGCCCCGCCCGATGTTTCACGTTGTTCTGGTCCACCCTGAAATTCCGCCCAATACCGGTAACGTGATCCGGCTGTGCGCCAATACCGGTGCCATGCTCCATCTGGTCAAGCCGCTGGGCTTTCCGCTTGATTCAGCGCGCATGCGCCGGGCGGGCCTGGATTACCACGAGTTCGCCACGCTGCGTGTGCACGCAAGCTGGGAGGCCTTCCTCGAGCGCGAATCGCCGCGCCGCGCCTGGGCGCTCACCACGCGGGGCAGGCACGCACCCCACGATGTTGCGTTCCAGCCCGACGACTATCTGGTGTTTGGCTCGGAAACCGCCGGCCTGCCGCCCGCCATCCTCGACACTTTCTCGGCGGATCACCGGCTACGCCTGCCCATGCGACCCGATAATCGCAGCCTCAATCTGTCCAATGCGGTGGCGGTCACGGTCTATGAGGCATGGCGTCAGCACGGATTTGCGGGCGCGCGCTAGGCGCGCAAGGCGCCCAGCCGGTTCAGCAGAGGGTCGAGGTCACCCTCGTGCATCAAGGCATCGAGGTCGTTGGGTCCCACGAACCCAGCATCGACAAACCCCTGGCACATCGCTAGCAGACGATCGAAATAGCCCCTGTGGTTCAGAAGCGCGATCGGCTTATTGATGAACCGCACCTGGCGAAGCGTCAGCACCTCGAACAGTTCATCGAGCGTGCCCAGCCCACCCGGTAGCGTGAGGAAGGCATCGGACAGCGCAATCATCCGGGTTTTGCGAACCGCCATGTCGGCCACCACCTCGAGGCGCGTGAGCGTGCGATGCCCCTGCTCGCGGACCAGCATGCCATCGGGGATCACACCGATCACTTCGCCGCCCGCGGCAAGCGCAGCGTCCGCCGCAACGCCCATCAGTCCGACGCGCCCGCCGCCGTAGACCATGCGCCAGCCGCGCTCGGCGATGGCGCGGCCCGCGGCGTGGGCAATCTGCGCGTACTCGGGATCGAGACCAGGCTTGGCGCCACAGAACACGCACACTGAAAACGGTGAATCGCTTTCGCTCATTGCTTCCCCTGCGCCCAGACCGGGCACGACATTCAATGCGGCGAGCGAGCCTGCCCGCTACGCTCGCCGTCCACGATCAGTTGGCCTCCCTCCGGGGCTCGCGCGACAGGAGCGCGAGCACCGCCTCGGGCGCCCGCGTGCGTCCGTCAAGCACCGAGCAGACCGCTTGCAGAATTGGCATGTCGACCCGGTGGCGCCCGGCCAGTTCGCGCGCGGCCGGGGCAGTGCTCACGCCCTCGGCCACGTGACCCAGCCCCGCGATGATCGACGCCAGCGGCTCGCCGCGCGCGAGCGCGAGACCCACGCTGCGATTACGAGAGAGCGGGCCGGTGCAGGTGAGCACCAGGTCGCCCAGCCCGGTAAGCCCCGAAAACGTTTCTGCGCGGCCACCGAGCGCCACCCCCAGCCGGGTCATTTCCGCCAGGCCGCGAGTAATGAGTGCTGCGCGCGCGTTCATGCCCAGTTCAAGGCCATCCGCAATCCCGGCGGCGATCGCCATCACGTTTTTGAGCGCGCCCCCCAGCTCGACGCCCACCGGGTCGTCGGCCACGTAAATGCGCGCTGCACCGTGGTGAAACGCGGCCACCGCCTGCTCGGCAAGCCGCGCACCACCGCCGGCTACCGTGAGCGCAACCGGCAACCCCGCCGCCACTTCCTGGGCAAAGCTGGGCCCCGCCAGCACACCGCCTGCAAACAAACCCAGGCGCTCCGCAGCCATCTGGTGAGGCAGACGAAGCGTGCCTGCCTCCAGCCCCTTGCAGACCCAGACAACGCCCGCGCAGGCGTCGGGCAGTCGCGTGGAGAGCCGATCGAGGAGTGCTGCCAGACCGGCGACCGGCGTAGCCACCACGGCAAGCGATGGCTGAGCGGCGAGCCAACGGCAGGCGGCGTCGATATCGGACGTGATCTCGAGCGCGGGTTCAAACCCCACGCCGGGCAGATAACGGCGGTTACAGCGCTCACGGGCCAGCGCATCAGCCAGCGCGGCGTCCCGCGCCCAAAGGAGCACCGCATGCCGGCGCGCTGCATGCTGCGCGAGCGCCGTGCCCCACGCGCCGGCACCGAAGACTGCGATTCTCACGGCAGCATGCGCTCGGCCCGCGCGCCGGGGCTGGCGCTTAAGCGCGCCCGGGAACGATCAGACCCGACGGGGCCGCCGCAGCCTGCTGCTCGAGACGCTGCTGATGGATGGCACCAAAATCGAGGTCGGCAAGGTGGATCGGCGGAAAGCCAGTACGCTGAATGGCATCGGCCAGATTGGCGCGCAGATACGGAAATACGATGTTGGCGCACACCACGTTCACGAGCACATCCATCTGGTCGGCCGGTACATTGCGGATCTCGAAAATACCCGCCTGCGTGGACTCGATCAGGAACGCCACTTTGTCACCGACCCGGGTGGTGAGGGTTACCGTGACCGCCGTTTCGTGAATGCCTTCGACGATGGTGAGCGAACTCACATCAACCGCCACCTCGACCGACGGCTGCTGGGACTCGAGAAAAATGGCGGGCGCATTGGGCATTTCGAGCGACATGCCTTTCAGATAGACGCGCTGGATGGAAAACGCCGGGGCCTGCTCCTGTCCGCTCATTGAAGAATCCTGGTGATTGACGGATTGGCTCCGTCGGGGTTGGTGAGACCGGCTGCACTCGGCAGGCGCCGACGCAGAAACGCTGTCGCGGGGTCAGCCCGCCGCGAGCAGCGGCGTGAGCTCACCCGCGCGGTCAACGGCATAAAGATCGTCACAGCCACCTACGTGCCGGTCGCCGATGAAGATCTGCGGAACGGTACGCCGGCCGGTGCGCGTGATCATTTCGTCCTTGCGTGCCGGGTCGAGGTCAATGCGGATTTTTTCAATGTCCGTGACCCCGCGCTGGCGCAACAGCTGCTCAGCACGCACGCAATAGGGGCAGACCGCCGTGGTGTACATCTGGATTCGAGCAGCCATGGGTCATATTCCCCTGTGTTCAGTTCTTGACGACCGGCAGCCCAGCCTGCCGCCAGGCATTGAGCCCGCCGTCGAGGTTGAAGACCTCTTCCCGACCGGCCTTGCGAAGCGCGGCGGCCCCCTTGGCCGAGGTCATGCCAGTGTTGCAGCACACGATCACCGGGCGCCCGGCGGGAAGTTCCCCGGTTCGCTGGTGGAGTTCCGCAAGCGGAATGTTGCGAGCATTGGGCAGGTGCCCGGCCTCGAACTCGCCGGTGGCCCGCACGTCAAGCACAATGGCCTGCGTGTCGTTGATCATCCGGGTGGCGCCAAGCGTGTTGAGCGACGCGCCGGCTGTGCGTTTCATGATCATCGGCCAGAGCAGCATGGCACCCGAGGCAAACGCAATCGCAATCAGGATGATGTTTTCGGTGACGAAGGCCAAGTTGAATTCCAGCGTTAAAGCCAAACCGGAAATTATAAGATATTGCCCGTCCGACCCACCATGCATCCCCACACCGAGCTGCCATGAGCTTCCAGATCGTCATGTTTCGCCACGGCGAGAGCCAGTGGAACCTTGAGAATCGATTCACCGGCTGGACCGACGTCGACCTGACGCCACATGGGCTTGACGAGGCCAGGCGCGCCGGTGCGCTCCTGAAAGCCGAGGGGTATGAATTCGATATCGCCTACACCTCGGTGCTCACGCGCGCCATCCGCACGCTGCACACCGTCCTCGACGAAATGGGGTGCCTGTGGCTGCCGGTCGTGAAGTCGTGGCGGCTCAATGAGCGGCACTACGGCGCGCTGCAGGGTCTGAACAAGGCGGAAACCGCCGCCCGCTTTGGCGACGCGCAGGTTCTGATCTGGCGACGCGCTTACGCGATTGCGCCCGATCCGCTACCCGAGGGCGATCCCCGGGGCGCCGAGCTCGATCCGCGTTACCGAGATCTGGCGGCCGCCGACATTCCCCGCACCGAATGCCTGAAGGACACGGTTGCCCGCGTGGCGCCCTTCTGGGAGAGCACCATTGCCCCGGCGCTCCGGGCGGGACACCGGCCGGTAATCGCCGCACACGGCAATTCGCTCCGAGCACTCATCAAATACCTGGAAAACGTGCCCGACGACGAGATCGTGAACCTGAACATTCCGACCGCCCGTCCGATGGTCTATGAATTCAATAACGCCCTCAAACCCCTTGGCCGCCGCTACCTGGGCGATGCTGCGGAGATCGAGGCTGCGATGGCGGCGGTGGCCGCTCAGGGGCGCGCCAAGCCCGGCTGAGCCCGGATCCCCGGGGTGAGTCCGCTCACACCGCCCGTCTAAGCGCGCCTCCGCCGCCGGTCGATCCCTCCCGCGCCAGCAAAGCCCCGCGCCCTCCGGCGCGCGCCACCCCACGCCCGAGCCATTGCACCCCCGCGCGCGCAACACTCGTGCAGCGCCGATAAGCCTCAAGCTGGGCGGGGCCGGTGTGGAGGTTTATACTCACCAGAGCTTTTTCCAGAGCGTCCGCTCGCCTATCCAGATTGCGGTTCAGCACCGCGCGCCCCATGAAGTTCAAACTCAAGTCTCTCGGCCTCGTTCTTGCTGGTGCTTTCGCAGGCATCCTGGTGAGCGTCGGCCTGTCGGCCGTGGCCCAGCGCAGCCAGCGCGCCGTCCTGCCGCTCGAAGAACTACGCCAGTTCTCCGACGTGTTTGGCGCCATCAAGGCCAACTACGTCGAACAGGTCGAAGACAAAAAGCTGATCACCGAGGCGATCAGCGGCATGATCTCCGGGCTTGATCCGCACTCAGCCTATCTCGATGCGGATGCCTTCCGCGAGCTGCAGGTGGGCACGCAGGGTGAGTTCGGCGGGCTGGGCATCGAGGTCGGCACCGAGGATGGCTTCATCAAGGTAATTTCACCCATCGAGGACACGCCGGCTGCGCGGGCTGGCGTAAGAGCGGGCGACCTCATCATTCGGATCGATGAAAAGTCCACCAAGGGGCTGGCGCTCAACGATGCGGTCAAGCTCATGCGGGGTAAGCCCAAAACCCCCATCACCCTCACGCTTTCGAGAAAGGGCGAGGCACGCCCGATCGTCATCACCATCGTGCGCGACGTGATCCGTGTGCAGTCAGTCCGTTCGAAAGTCATCGAGCCTGGCATCGGTTATGTGCGCATCACCCAGTTCCAGGAGCACACGGTCGAGGCGCTGGTGCGCCATCTGGAAAACCTCGATCGCCAGGGCGCAATTGGCAAGGGTCTGGTGCTTGATCTTCGCAACGACCCGGGCGGCCTGCTGCATGGCGCGGTGGGCGTGTCGGCCGCCTTCCTGCCGGCCAAGGTCACAGTGGTAACCACCGAGGGCCGCAACGAGGATGCCCGGCGCAAATACAGCGCGATCCCCGAAGACTACCTGCGCGGCAGCCGGGAAGATTTCGTCGCCCGCGTGCCATCGGCTGCGAAAAACGTGCCCATGGTCGTACTGGTCAATGGCGGCTCGGCTTCCGCCTCGGAGATCGTGGCAGGCGCCCTTCAGGACTACAAACGCGCAGCGGTGCTCGGCACGCAAACCTTCGGCAAGGGTTCGGTGCAGTCGATTCTTCCGCTGTCCAACTCCACCGCCATCAAGCTCACGACCGCGCGCTACTTCACGCCCAATGGCCGCTCCATCCAGGCGCGCGGCATCGAGCCCGATTTCCTGGTGGAAGAAACCGCCGATGGTGACTCAGCCAACTTCCGTGTCCGCGAGGCCGACCTGAACCGGCATCTGTCGAATTCTCGCGAGCAGGAGCGTCCCTCGGGAACACCCCGACCCACCACCGAAGCCGACCGGGCGCGGGAGCGTAAGCCCGTCGAGTTCGGTTCGGCCGATGACTACCAGCTGCAGCAGGCACTCAACCATCTCAAGGGCCAGCCGGTCGCCGTGGCGCGGCCGCGTTCGGCCGATGCGGCTGCCGCGCCTGCGGGAGGCAACGCAGCCGGCGCCGCACGCTAGGCGACTGTTGCGCCATGGATGACCGGCGGCTGCTGCGCTATGGCCGGCACATCCTGTTGGAGGACATCGGCGTTGAAGGTCAGGAGCGGCTGCAGGCCGCCACCGCGCTGATCGTGGGGGCCGGTGGACTCGGGTCGCCGGCCGCCCTGTACCTGGCCGCGGCTGGCGTGGGCACCCTGCTCATCGCCGATGGCGATACCGTCGACCTCAGCAACCTGCAGCGCCAGATCCTCCATCGCGACGATGCGGTAGGGCAGCCCAAGGTCGAGTCAGGGGCTCGAACGCTCGTCGCGCTCAATCCCGATGTTCGGGTCGAACCGATTCACGAACGGCTCGCGGGCGCCGCGCTCGCCGCTGCGGTTGCGCGCAGTCAGGTGGTGCTCGACTGCAGCGACAACTTCGCCACCCGGCATGCCATCAACCGTGCCTGCGTGCACGCGGGCGTGCCACTTGTGTCAGGGGCTGCCATTCGCTTTGACGGGCAGTTGTCGGTGTTCGATCCGCGGCGCGCCGACTCGCCGTGTTATCACTGCGTCTTTCCGCAGACCGACAGTCTGGAAGAGGTGCGCTGCGCGGTCATGGGCGTGTTCGCGCCGCTCACCGGCATGGTGGGCACCATGCAAGCCGCCGAAGCCCTCAAGATTCTGGGCGGCTTTGGCAACGCCGCAGTGGGTCGCCTGCTTCTGATCGACTCACGATCCATGCAGATCGACAGCGTGAGCCTCGCCCGCGACCCCGATTGCGCGGTCTGCGGCGCGCATCAGGTCGGTCGCCCGAGCGCTTGAACCCGGCGCATCAGCCCGCTCCCTGATCGGAACGGGGCTGCGGCGGCCATCAATGCGCAACCGGAGGCGAGCGCCACCGGCCAGTAGGCCCCGGTCAGGTCATGCAGCAGCCCGCCGGCCCAGGCCCCCAGCGCAGCGCCCAGCGCCATCATCCCGAAGATCGTGCCGTAGATCGTGGCAACACCGGGTCCGGCAAAGATCCGGTTTGAGAGCGCCGACACGATCGGGCCACGCGCGCCCTGCGCCACGCCAAAACACATGACATAGACCGCGAGCCCTGCGAGCGACCCCGTGGTGGCCACCGCAAGCAGACCGCCGAGGCCCAGCGCAGTCGACGAAAACGACAGAAGCGCCGTACGCTGGTGCCCGATGCGGTCGCAGAACCAGCCCGAGCCAATGATCCCAAAGGTGGAGAGCAGCCCCGCGAGCCCATAGGCCGAGGCCGCCATCAGCGGGGCGAATCCCCCCTCGATCAGGAGTGCGACCACCTGCGGGGTCACCAGATAGGAGGCGAGCGCGGTAAAGAAGAAAGCCTGGGCCAGATGCCAGTACGAGGGCTCGGACAAGGCCGCGCGCAGCGCCGCCCGAGCCTCACCCGGCTGCGCGGACCCGGGCAGCGGGCGGCCCGGCCCCGCATCAACAGGCGGCCGCGACAGGCGCGCCCAGGGAAGGAGGGCACAAACGGGCGCCATCGCAAACGCGCCCGCGCCGAGCATGAGCCAGGCCCCCCGCCAACCGAGCGCGTCGATCAGGGCCTGGGAGAGCGGCACCATCACCAGTACGCCGAATCCAGAGCCTGCGTAAGCCACGGCAATCGCGGTGGATAACCGGGCCCGATACCAGCGGGCGACGAGCGTCGCCGCGCAGACCATTCCGGTCGCGGCCGCGCCGGCGCCCACCAGCACGCCGGCCCCCGCATAGATCACCGCAAGCGACTCGGCCTGGCTCGACAGGAGTACGCCTACCCCCAGAAGGGCAAGCCCGCTACAGTAGACCACCCGAGGCCCATACCGGTCGAAGAGCCAGCCCGCAATCGGTGCGGCGAGTCCGCTCACCAGCATCTGCGTGGCAACCACACCGGTGAGGGCGCTGCGCGGCCAGCCATAGGCTTCCTCAAGGGGCAGCACAAACGCCGAAAACGCTTCGACCAGGCCTCGTCCGGCGAAATTGAGCGAAAACGCGACCCCCAGCACTGCGATGGCCAGACGGCTCGCCCCGCCTGACTCGCGGGCTTCAGGACGGAGCACGGGATCGGTCATGACAGGCACGGTACCCGCGGTACGCCTATCCAGCAAGTTGGCGAAATCGGCCGCCCGCCTGGCAGGGGTCCGCTGCACGCAAACGACAGGGAGGCGAGGCGGTTTGACGCCTCCGCTACGAACATGACAGGATCGACGGCTCGTTTTGTGTCACCCACCCCTTCGTCCCGAGCGATCTTTCATGCCCGCTGCGCCCATTCTCGATTCCCTGCCCCCGCTTGCCTCGCTCATTCGCGCGGGCGACGCCATCATCATCGGCCAGGCCGGTGCCGAGCCGCTGACCCTTACGCGAGCGCTGGTTGAGGAGGCCGACTCACTCGCCGGTCCGGTGGATGTGTTCCTGGGCGCAGTGCTCTCCGACACCTTCGCTCGCCCGCTGTCACCAAAACTTCGGCCCGGCGGCTACGGCATCATGGGCGGCGCGGCCAAGGGCTTCGCCTCGCAGCCCGGCTCCATTGCCAATGTCACACCCACACCCTATCGCGAGCTCGAACGTTCCTTCAGCACCGGACGTTTGCGCGCCGATGTCGTGATGCTGCAGCTCGCGCCGTCGGCCGATGGCAGCCGGCTGAGTCTCGGCATGGCCAACGATTACGTGATCGCCGCGGCGCGACGTGCGCGCTGCGTGATCGCCGAGATCAACCCGCAGGCACCGTTTACGCCCAGCACCGAAGCCGACGCAGCCTCCCTGCGGATCGATTTCGCCGTGCGCGCAGCCACATCCACCGTCCAGTCGCCCACGATGACAGCGGAAGAAGCCGAGCGCCGCATCGCAGGCCATGTTGCGTCGGTTGTACCCGACCGCGCCACGATCCAGATCGGTCTCGGCGCGCTCCCGGATGCGGTCCTGGGGCTGCTCGCGAGCCATCGGGACCTGGGCCTGCACAGCGGCCTGATTGGCGACAGCGCCGTGGCACTGATTGAGTCCGGTGCGGTCACGAATGCTTACAAGGGGCTCGATAACGGCTTTACCGTCACCAACACGCTGGGCGGTACAACGCGCGCCCATCGTCACGTCCACGACAATCGCCAGTTCCTCATCCGCCCGGCCACCTACACCCACCATCCGGCCACGCTCGCTGCGCTCCATCGCTTCCACGCGATCAATTCGGCCCTCGAGGTTGATGTGACCGGTCAGGCCAACGCCGAACATGATGGCCGCGCCTGGCGGGGCGGCCTGGGTGGCCTGGGCGATTTTGTTCGCACCGCCCGGCTCTCCGAAGGCGGTCGTGGCATCGTGGCGCTCGCCTCCACTTCGCGGGACGGCAAGCGCAGCCGCATCGTCGCGGGTACCTCGCGCGGCCAGGTCACCCTCGGGCGGGGCGATGCCGACCTCGTGATCACCGAGTGGGGGGTGGCCGATCTGCGCGACGCTTCGTTTGGCGAACGCGCGAGCCGCATGATTGCGATTGCCGACCCGCGTTTTCGCGAGCAGCTGGCGCGCGACTGGCACGCCCTGTCCGGCGCATGAACCAGGTCTGAGGCGCGGCCACACAGCGAGCGGGCGAACTCTAAGCGACGCATCTGGCCGCCGTGGCTGAAGCCTCAGGGTGCCGCCATCTGGCCTGGTCTGGCACACGACTCAGCCGCGGCCACCACCGCCCGCGCTACTGCCTCGGTCTCGCTCCTTGCCCTCGGCATCGCCCGGACCGATTCCGTCTCGCGGCCGCCCGGTGCCGCTTGCAAGCGCTGCGGCAATCGCCGGTTGCCGTCGCCACAGCATGAGCGCACTGGCGATGCTCACCAGCCCATACGCAGCGAGCGAGGGCTGCGGCCCGAACTGCTCGGTGAGCCAGCCCACCACAAAGCCCCCGACCGGCATGGTGCCCAGAAACGCCATCATGTAGAGGGAGATCACCCGACCACGGAGCCGCTCCTCGACCAGGCTTTGGAGCAACGTGTTGGTGCCGGCGCCGGTGACAATCACGCCGAACCCGACCGCGGTGAGCGCGATGGCAGCAAGCGCAAGCGACGGGCTGAGTGAAAACACGGTGAGTCCGATTCCTGCGGCAAGCGATCCGACATTGATCACGCGGGCGATCCCGGCAGTGGAACTGCGCGCTGCGAGCATCATCGTGCCCGCGAGTGCGCCCGCCCCGGCACAGCTCACCAGGAGCCCCTGCAGCCGTGCATCGCCCGCAAACACCTCGCGCGCGAACACCGGCATCATCGTCTGATAGTTGGGCGCACAGAATGACACCAGCACCAGGTTGATCATGACCAGCCGCGCGGGCAGGTTCGTCCAGACCCAGACAAAGCCCTCGGAGAATTCCCGGACGAGTGACTGGGTGGGGCGCTGGTATGAGGCGGCAAAGGAGGGCGGCGCGCCGGTCGTCGTCACCACC
>JALREG010000061.1 GCA_023253905.1 Burkholderiaceae bacterium | reverse complement strand
GCCCCGGCCGAGATCGTCCGTATCGCTGATACGCTTGCGGGACTGCGGGACTGCGGTGGCGACGAGATAGCCCGCCTGACGGCGGCCAATGCCGTGCGTGCATTGCCGCGCCTTGCGCACTGGTGTCAGGCGGGATCGCATAACGGGACTGCGGTCGCCAACCGTCCGGCCTAGCGCGGTAGGGTGAGCGCGTTGCGCGCGAGCCGATCCTCTGGCGGCAGGATCGTGGGATGCAACGTCTCCCGCGTCTACGGAACCTCCCCGCACCGCCTCTGGCCTCGGGCTTCGTTGTCGGCTGTCTCGCACTTCAGCAGGTAAGCGTCCTGCCCTCAGGGCAGATCATCCTCGGCGTATTGATCGGCTGCTGCGCCGGGGCCGTGCTCTGGCGGCGTATCCCTTGGGTCAGTTGGATCGTTGTGGCGTTCATTGGGTTCTGCTGGGCGGCCTGGCTGGCCACGGCTGCGCTCGAGGCGAGAATCTCTCCATCCCTTGAGGGCCGCGACCTGCGGATTGACGGGTATGTCGACGAACTGCCACTGCGCTCCTCACAGGGCCTGAGGTTTGGCTTCCATGTCACCGGTTGTGCGCAACCCGACCCTGACTGCCCGATTGGTCACCGCATCCGGCTCGGCTGGTCAACGAGTTTCTCGCGCGGCGCTGCCCACACCGATGAGGCGAGTCCGCCCTCAGCGCTTTCGCCTGGTGAACGCTGGCAGCTCCATGTCCGGTTGAAGCGTCCGGCGGCCACGGTCAATCCGGGTCTGTTTGATGCCGAGTTACGCATGCTGGAGGAGGGGGTGGCCGCGCTGGGCTACGTACGAAAGCCGCGCACGGGTGAGCCCCCGAATCAGCGCCTGGAGGGCTGGCACCTGAGCCTCCGAACGATGTTCGAGGCCGCGCGTGCGGCCGGTTTGGCGGCGCTCGACAACGCACTGCATGGCGAGCGGGTCGATGCGAGCGGGGTACTGCTTGCGCTTGCTTATGGCGATCAGGCGGCTATCTCCCCCAGCGACTGGGATGTCTTCAACCGCACGGGCGTCGCGCATCTCATGAGCATCTCGGGCCTTCACATCACCATGCTGGCTGCGATCGCGGGTGGGCTCGCGCGCCGGTTGCTGCATCGTCGCTGGGTCGCGCGCTCAGGGCTCCTGCTGCGCGTCCCTGCGCCGCGTCTGCAATGGTGTATCGCCATCGCCGTTGCTTTCCTCTACTCGGGCCTTGCAGGGTGGGGCATTCCCGCTCAGCGCACCTGCTGGATGCTGGCGGTTGCGGGTTGGGCGCTCGGAAGCGGCCGAAGCCGCTCGCTGCTGCGAATATTGAGTCTGGCAGCCGGGGTGGTCTGCGTGTTCGACCCCTGGGCGCCGCTCGCCGCAGGCTTCTGGCTATCTTTTGCCGCGGTTGCAGCGATCGTGCTCCATGCCAGCGTGGTCCGTGCGAGCCCGCCTCGCGTGGCGAATGCCCGCCTGGTGGCCGTCCGCCGCGCTGTGCGCGAAGCGGTTCAGAGCCAGTGGGCGGCAACACTATCGCTTCTGCCGCTCGGTGCGCTGTTTTTCTCGACGCTGTCCCTGATCGGCCCGCTCGCTAACGCCTGGGCAGTGCCGCTGGTATCGGTGCTGCTTACACCCGCGGTGCTGCTCCTGAGCGCGCTCGCTGTAGCGATGCCGTGGGCCGCCGATTGGCTCGCGCCGCTCATCGCCGCCCCCACTGGTTGGATGCTGGATGCCTTGAGGGTGATGGCGTCGTGGCCTGGCGGTGCTGTGGTGTTGGCTCGTCCCGATCCCCTGTCCCTGACGGTTGCGGCGGTTGCGGTAGCCGTGTTGCTTGCGCCAAGGCCGGTGCCGGCGCGCGCGGTCTGGGCATTAGGTCTGCTCCCCCTTTTTGTGCGGGGTCCCGAGCCGGTTCCGGCCACGGGTTTCAGGCTCACTGCGCTCGATATTGGCCAGGGTATGGCGGTGCTGGTGGAGGCGGGCGGTAAGCGCCTGCTGTATGACACCGGCCCAGGTTGGGAGGCTGGCGCTGATGCCGGGGCGCGGTTGATTGTGCCGTGGCTGCGAAGCCGCGGTATCGCGTCACTCGATGTCTTGGTGATTTCACACGCCGATATCGATCACTCAGGCGGCGCCGCGAGCGTGCTTAGGCTCGCTGGCGCTGAGCGTGTGTTCAGTTCAGTTCCACAGGGTCATCGTCTGCTTGCTGGCATTTCGAAGCACGAGCCGTGTCGCCGTGGCGACGCCTGGCAATGGGGAGAGGTTCGATTCGAGTTTCTGCATCCGGGGCCTGAGTTTCCACCCGGCGCCGCCCGCTCGCCCACCAACGCGCTCAGCTGCGTGCTGAAAATTGAATCACCCGCTGGGTCAGCGCTGCTTGCGGGAGACATTGAGGCGCGCCAGGAAGGCGACCTGGTCGACCGCCTGGGCGCGCGCCTGAAGAGCGATCTGCTGCTGGCCCCGCACCATGGCAGCAATACCTCATCTTCCCCTCGGTTCCTGGCGGCCGTCAGTCCCGCGACAGCGATTTTTCAAGTGGGCTATCGAAACCGATTTCGCCACCCCACTCAGCGCGTATTGGGTCGCTACCAGGACGCGGGCATCGACATTCTCAGAACCGATCACCACGGAGCGCTCACCGTGCACGCTCACTACGCAGGGCAGCCCTGGCGTATCGAGCGCGCACGCGAGGCGCCCGCACGCTACTGGCGCGTGCGGGCGGGCGATAGCGACTGACGCTTATTGCGCCGTCCATCCCCCGTCGATCGACCATGCTGCGCCACGCACCTGGTCGGCGGCCGGCGAGCACAAAAACACCGCAAGCTCGCCCAGCTGCTCAGGTGTGACGAACTCGAGGCTGGGCTGCTTCTCGCCAAGTAATGCCAGCCGAGCCGCCTCGGGCGATACCCCTGTCTGTGCCGCGCGTGCATCAATCTGCTTCTGTACCAAGGCTGTCAATACCCAGCCCGGACAGATGGCATTGCAGGTAATGCCGGTCCGCGCGGTTTCCAGCGCTACCACTTTAGTGAGTCCCACAATGCCATGCTTGGCGGCCACATAAGCGGCTTTTTCAGCTGAGGCGACCAGTCCGTGTGCCGACGCGATATTGATGATCCGCCCCCAGTTGCGGGACCGCATGCTGGGAATGGCGCAGCGCGTGGTGTGAAACGCCGACGATAGATTGAGAGCAATGACCGCGTCCCAGCGCTCTACTGGAAACGATTCGATGGGCGATACATGCTGGATGCCCGCGTTGTTGACAAGAATGTCAACGCCGCCGTGCGCTCCGCTGATGCGCGCCATCATGGCGTCAATCTCGGCGGAACGCGTGAGGTCGGCCGATTCGTAATGCACCTTCACTCCGTGATCGGCGGTGAGTTCGGCCTGCAGCCTTGCAATCTCAGAGGGGTCGCCGAATCCGTTCAGTACCAGGTCGGCGCCCTGCCTGGCGAGTGCCCGGGCAATCCCCAGTCCGATACCACTCGTTGACCCGGTTACCAGTGCGAGCTTTCCCTTCAGCATTGCCATGTCCTCCAGACGGTAAGATTCGCGCTGGATTGTACGGCGGTGGCCTGCACCGTCCAAACCCCCACTTGTCATTCCGCCTTCATGAATTCACCCATTGCACGTACCGTTACCTGCGCGAGCCCCTCCGGACTTCATCGGATCGGATACTGGGAGTGGCCGTGTCAGAGCGGTGATACCCAACCGGCCACTGTGCTCTGCGTTCATGGGCTCACCCGAAACGGCCGAGATTTTGATGCGCTGGCCGAGCGACTATCGGCTCACTATCGGGTGATTTGTCCGGACATGGCGGGCCGCGGACGTTCGGACCGGCTTGCCAATTCGGCGCTTTATGCCATCCCCCAATATCTGGCGGACTGCGTCACGCTGGTAGCGAGGCTGGATGTCGAGCGCCTGGCATGGGTGGGTACTTCCATGGGCGGGTTGATCGGCATGAGCCTCGCGTCGCTTCAATCCAACCCCATTACTGCACTGGTGCTCAACGATGTGGGGCCGGTGCTGAGTGCGGAGGGTTTGCGCAGAATCGGGGACTATGTGGGCAAGGCGCCCAGCTTCGATAGCTATGAAGCCTGCCTTGCTTATACGCGCACGATCGCGGCCGGGTTCGGTCCCCACGATGATGCGGGGTGGGACATGCTGGCGCGTCACTACTGGGTGCGCGACGGCGCGCGCTGGCGAGTGCACTACGATCCCCGCATTGCCGAGCCATTCGCCGCCGCAGGCGGCTCGGGTCCGCTGTTGCTGTGGCCGCTCTACGACGCAATAGCCTGCCCGACGCTCCTGATGCGTGGCGCGAACTCCGATCTGCTTGACTCCGCCACGGCACACGAGATGACGCAGCGCGGTCCTCGAGCCCGTCTGATCGAATTTGCGGGCGTTGGCCACGCGCCAAGCCTGATTCCCGGCCCGCAGATCAGCGCGGTTGAACAATTTCTCAAGGAGTGCTTCAAATGAGTGACATCAAGCGAATCAATGTTGGCAAGCGGATGTGCGACGCGGCGATTCACAACGGCGTCGTGTATCTGGCGGGCCAGGTGGCGGACAACACCAGCCAGGATGTGAAGGGACAAACCGCGCAGGTACTGGCTACCATCGATCGGCTGCTGGCCGATGCGGGGAGCGACAAGACCCGGATGCTGCAGGTACAGATCTTTCTCAGTGACATCGCGAATTTCCAGGCCATGAATGAGGTGTGGGACGCCTGGGTGCCGCAGGGTCATACCCCCGCTCGCGCAACGATCGAATCGCGACTTGCCACGCCCGCCTATCTGGTCGAGATCAAGGTCATTGCCGCCGTTCGCTAAACGGCAGGCGTACTAGCGCCAGCCCACGCGATCAACCAGTCGCGCGGCCGCTGCCTGCGAGCGGCCGAGCGCGGCGACCGGCAGCGGGTCGGCCTTGAACGTACCGAGAGCGGCAAGCGCGGGATTATCAATACGTACGCCCGGGACAGCGGGCCATTCGTTATTGCCGTCTGCCAGGTAGCGCTGCGCGTCGTCGCTGGCAAGGTATTCAAGGAAGCGAAGCGCTGCTTCGGGGTTCTTCGCATGCCGCAATACCCCGCCTCCGGTGACGTTGATGTGCGTGCCAGGCCCTCCCTGATCGGGCCAGATCACCTGCAGCTTCGCCATCATCTCGCGATCGGCTGGTTTGTCGGAACGCATGATGCGAACCAGGTAGTAGGTGTTACTCAGGGCGACCGCGCATTCACCGCTTGCCACCGCCTTGATCTGGTCGGTGTCGCCCCCCCGTGGTGCCCGCGCAAAGTTGGCCACCACGCCGCGCGCCCACTGGGTGGCCGCTTCCTCACCCTGATGCTCGATCATGGCGGCGATGAGGGAGAGCATGTAGGGATGCGCGGCAGAACGGGTGCAGACCTTTCCCTTGAGCGCTGGATTTGCCAGATCCGCATAGTTCGTGACGGTGTCAGGCGCAATTCGCGAACGGTTCACAATGATGACCCGCGCCCGGGTGGATATACCGAACCAGGCGATACCGTCGGCGGTGGCTGGCGCGCGCAGGCTCGCTGGAATTCTTGCCTCCAGGGTTTCGGATCGAACGGGGCTGAACAGGCCTTCGCTCTGGGCCTTCCATAACCTGGCTGCATCCACCAGCAGCAGGACGTCTGCCGGGCTGGCTCTACCTTCGGTTCGCAGCCGCTCGAGCAACGCTTCATCGCCCGCTTCAATCCGGTTGATACGAATCCCGGTGGTGCGGGTGAAGTTGGCGTAGAGCGCTTCGTCAGTCTGGTAGTGGCGCGCAGAGTAGAGATTGACAACCGGCGCTTGCGCCAGGGCGGTGAGGGGCAGGGCGAGGCCGAGGAGGGTGGCGGTTCGAATGAGCACGTGTCGCATGATCGGGACGCGCCGCGTGGGGCGCTACAGAGAATATGTCTGAAGTTTAATCGAAATGAGAACCATTCGCAATAAAGACTGGCGTAAGCCGTCGGTAAGTGTCCCGTCCGACACTTACCGCATGCATGGAGAGATCAGCATGAGAACGACCAACGAATCGCTGTCTGGCTTCCACCATCGCTCGATCACCGACCGGGCAGGATTCTGGGCTGAGCAGGCCACGCTCATTGACTGGCATAAGCCGTTCACCCAGGTGCTCGATGACTCGCGACTGCCGTTTGCGCGCTGGTTTTTAGGTGGTGAGACCAACCTTTGTCATAACGCGGTAGATCGCCATCTGCCCGCGCTTGCTGGCAAACCGGCGCTGATCTTTGTCTCCACTGAGACTGGCGCTGAGCGAACCTACACCTTTGCCGAACTGCATTCAGAAGTGATGCGAATGGCTGCGGTGATGCAGGCACTCGGGGTCGAGCGTGGTGACCGCGTGCTGATCTACATGCCGATGATTGCGGAGGCTGCCTTCGCGATGCTGGCCTGTGCACGGATCGGCGCCATTCACTCGGTGGTGTTCGGGGGATTCGCCTCACATAGTCTCGCGTCGCGGATTGACGACGCCGCGCCTCGACTGATCGTGAGTGCAGATGCCGGCTCACGGGGCGGGAAGGTCATTCCCTATAAGGGACTGCTCGACGAAGCCATCTCGCTGGCGACCAGTAAACCCGACGCTGTGCTGATGGTTGATCGTGGGCTCGCGCCCTATGCGCTGGTTCAAGGTCGTGATCACGACTACGCGCCACTTCGCGAGCAGCACCTGAACGCGATTGTGCCTGTCACCTGGCTTGAATCGAACGAGGTCTCCTACACGCTCTACACGTCAGGCACCACAGGCAAACCCAAAGGCGTGCAGCGCGACGTGGGCGGCTATGCGGTCGCGCTCGCGGCCTCGATGAAGTACATTTTCTGTGGCAACAAGGGCGAGACGTATTTTTCAACCAGCGATAT
>JALREG010000018.1 GCA_023253905.1 Burkholderiaceae bacterium | reverse complement strand
CCCACATCGGGCGAGACCACAAGCAGATCGTCATAAGGCGACTTATGCAAATCGGCGAGCATGACCGGCGCTGCGTAGATGTTGTCCACCGGGATATCGAAGAATCCCTGGATCTGATCAGCGTGCAGGTCCATGGTGAGGACGCGGTCAACGCCTGCGATCTGCAGCATGTTGGCCACGACCTTGGCGCTGATGGCCACCCGCGATGAGCGCACGCGCCGGTCCTGGCGTGCGTAGCCAAAATAGGGCAGTGCCGCGGTGATGCGACCAGCCGACGCGCGCTTGAGCGCATCGACCATGATCATCACTTCCATGAGATTGTCGTTGGTGGGCGCGCAGGTAGACTGCACCACGAACACGTCTTTGCCGCGCACGTTCTCGAGGATTTCGACCATGGCCTCGCCGTCGGAGAAGCGGCCAACGGTCGCTTTGCCGAGTTTGAGATGCAGATGGTGGGCAATGTCAGCAGCAAGCCTGGGATTGGCGTTGCCGGTGAACACCATCAGGCCCTCGGGCGACAGCGACTCCGCGTGACGACGGTATCCTGAGAGCATCGCACCACCTGATTAATGCGCAGAAAAAGCGCCTACGGGCTTTCTAGCGGCCGCCGGCACGGAGGTTTTGGCTGAGGAGGTAGGATTCGAACCTACGCATGCCGGAATCAAAATCCGGTGCCTTAACCAACTTGGCGACTCCCCAATGTGGTGATTTTGACCCGCCCGGTTGCAGGGCAGCCGGCTGAGTCAAAGCTTTTCAGACAAACGCCCAACTGCGAAGCGGATGCCGCGCAACCGACCTGACCACATGGACGGAAGCGCCTCTGCAGAGCCTGTTGCCGGCATCCAGAAAACGGACAACGGCAGCCAACTGATTTTCCGGAACCGGCAGAAAAACCGTGGAGCCCGACCCACTCATTCGGGTGAGCCCCGGATCAATCCCGACCGAACGGGCTGCATCACAAAGAAGCGAAAGTGATGCTGCAACCTTTGCTTCCAGCCGCGCTGCAACCGGCTCGAGATCGTTCCTTCCGCAAAAGACCGACTGGCCTCGCAAAAGACCGTCGATTTTGAGCGGTTTCGTATCGCGTGTCAAACCAGGATCCCCGAATACCCGGGGCGTTGCCACCCCTGCACCCGGGGCGATCAGGACATAGCTTCGCGCGGGTTGCGGACAGGCCGTGAGCTCGTCGCCCACACCCGTGGCATAGGCTGTTTCACCGAAAATGAAGAACGGCACGTCGGCGCCGAGTTGCGCGCCGAGCGGGGCGAGCTGCGACGGTGTGAGCCCGAGGGCCCATAGCCGGTTGAGGCCCATCAGTACAGTCGCCGCATCGGAACTTCCGCCGCCCAGTCCGCCGCCGATGGGAATCCGCTTTTCGAGTTCGATTTCGACGCCCAGCGGACACTGGGTCTGTCGTGCGAGCAGGTGCGCTGCGCGCACCGTCAGGTCGGTGTCGGGATCAATGCCGGGAATCGCCCCCAGCCGCCCGATCACGCCATCGTGCCGCATGCGCAGATGGATCCGGTCGTCCAGATCAACCATCTCGAACACGGTCTCAAGCAGGTGGTAGCCATCGGCGCGGCGGCCGGTTACATGGAGGAACAGGTTCAGCTTGGCCGGCGCCGGCAGATGGCGAAGTTCGGCAATCATGAGGCCGCGTCCACGATCAGCCGCAGCCGCAGTCGGCGATCGGCGGCAACACCGGCCGCGGGCCACGAGAGCTGAAGGGTTCGAACCGAGCGGTCATCGAGCCAATTTTCAACCCGCAGTTCCCAGCCCGCTTCGAGACCGGCCCAGCTCTGCCCGGGGCCAGCCTGACCGGCGGGCCCGAACTGTCCCTGCAGCCAGGCGGGCAGGCGCAGCACCGGCACGCGCCAGCCGAACAGCTGTTCGGTGAGCGCCTCGACCGACGCTGCCTGGTAGTGGCGGCCCTGATGATCGGTGAGCCGTGCGCCCTGAGGGTCGACCTGTGCCTGCGCGATTGTCTGGCCGATGGGGGTGGACAGCTCGAGGAGCGTTTTACCGTCACGCTGGGTGAGCCTGAACCGCCCGCTCGCGTTCTGCGTCTCACCTGGCGTACCAGGCTGTGTGTAGAGCGCGGCGAACCGGCCGGACCATTCACTGAGGGTCACGCTGCGATTGGGATCGGGCGGTGTGGCATCGGGGGCCAGCGCGGCACAACCCCCGAGCGCAAGCACGGCGGCAAGTGCAACAAGTGGGCCGCGACGCGGGGGAGTAGCGGCGGCTAGCGTGACCCCCTTCGCCGCATTGCAGGCCCCCCGGGCCGTTTTCATAGGGTAATGTTGAGCCGGACGAGTGTCTCGCGGAGCACTTCATTGGCAGGTTCGCGCTCACGCGCATCGCGCCATAGCTGCCTTGCCTCGTCCTGCATGCCCGCCTGCCACAGGACCTCGCCCAGATGCACGCCGATCTCGACATCGGCACGAAGCGCGAACGCTTTACGCAGATAGCGGATCGCGCCCTCGAGATCACCGCGCCGAAACAGCACCCAGCCCATGCTGTCCAGGATGTGTGCATCGTCGGGCGCAAGCTCGAGCGCTTTCTCAATCAGGCGCTGCGCTTCGCCCAGCCGCAGGTTGCGATCGGCGAGGGTATAGCCGAGGGCGTTGTAGGCATGGGCATGATCGGGCTTGGCCTCGATCAGCTTCCGAAGGCTTGCCTCGAGCAGGTCGAGCCGGTTGACCTTTTCAGCGGCCATCGCGTGGTCATAGAGCAGGTCGGTGTCGTCGGGTTGGCGCGTGAGCGCGTCATCAAGAACTTTGAAGGCATCGGCATATCGGCCGGCTTCGCGCAGCACCTGTGCCTCAACCGTGATGAGGCGGGCGCGCGCGCGCGGGTCGTCGGGGATGCTTTCCCGGAGCACGGAGAGCGCTTCATCGATCCGCTTGAGCCGCCCGAGGAGGAGCGCCTGCCGGATGCGCGCGGTGTCGACCTGCTCGCCGGAATCGATCTTGGCATACCAGCCGATGGCGTCTTCGAAGCGCTTTTCCTCTTCGGCGATCTGACCGAGAAACAACATGGCAATGGCGTTGTCGCGGGCGATCTCCGCCGGCAGATCGAGATAGCGCTGAAGGTAGCCCTGGGCAAGGCTGCTCTGGCCCGCTTGAGCCGCTACCTGGGCGAGTGAAAACAGAATCACCGGATTGGTGGGGTCGAGCGCGAGCGCCGCCTCGAACTGGGTGCGCGCATCACCAGCGCGACCCGCCTGGGAGAGGAGGCGCGCGAGCGTGAACCGTGCCTCGAGCGAGCGGGGCTGACGGGCAAGAAACTGTTCAAGGAGGGTGAGCGCGTTGTTCATGCCGCCGGGGGCGCGCGCGCCGTAGCGCGCGGCCATGACCGCGGTGTTCTCATCATCAGGCGAGAGCCGATATGCCTCAGCGGCCTCGACCGCAGCGCGTTCATGGGCGTCGGCTGAAGAGGCGATCGCGGCGAGTGCGAGCCGCGCTGCCGCAACCGCCTGATCAGGGGCTGCCAGGCGTTCGAGAAGCGCAAGTGCCTGCTTCTTGTCGGGTGCCCGAAGGAGCGCCGCCTGCAGGCTTTCATAAGTCTGCGGCAGGGTGCCATCGCGGCGGGCGCGTTCGAGTCGGGTCCGCAGCGTGGGCTCGGCCGTTGAAAGTGCGCCGGTGCTGAGTTGTAACGCATCGACGGTCTGCGAAGCGAGCCGCGATGAGGGTTCGATCTCGAGCCACAAACGTGCGGCGGTGAGTGCCCGGTCGGGCGCGCGCGCGGCGAGCGAGAGTTCGGTTGCGCGCTGCGCGAGTCGGGGGTCTCGGGTGCGTCGGGCAAGCGACAGGTACGTGGCCGCAGAGCTTCCAACTTCCCCGCGCTGGGCGGCGATCTCGGCTGCCAGCACCTGGAACAGGATCTGAGGCGAGAGATCGATCTCGGGTAGCGCGCGCGCGGAGGCGGTTGCCGGCGCCTGATCGGCGGGCGCCTGCGCGACCGCAAGCCCTGCCGCCCCTGCGATAAGCGCTGCGGGCAGCATGCGAACCATCAGCGAACCGAGCCGTCGGCCGGGTGAATTCATGGGTATGAGGGGGCAGGCGATTGGAGGATAGGGGGCTGCAATACCCGTTTCGGGCACAGCCAGCATGCCCGGATGGTAGGTTCAATTACACTGGCTCGCAAGCAAGGACCCCAACTAACCCTGTCAATGCCTGAATTGCCCGAAGTTGAAGTTGTGCGCCGTGGTCTTGGAGCGCAAGTGCGCGGTGCGACCGTGCTCGCGGCGCGGATCCGCGAAGCGCGGCTTCGCTGGCCAGTGCCGGTTGATCTCGAAGCGAGGCTCGCGGGTCGCACCGTGTTGGCGGTTGAGCGGCGAGGCAAATACCTGCTCTTCGATGTTGGAAGTGGCACCCTGATCGTTCATCTGGGCATGTCCGGCACACTGCGCTGGTTTTCGCAGGCTCCACCTCTCATCGCGCATGATCATGTCGATATCGTCACTGACCGTGGAATGCTGCGCTACAACGACCCCCGACGCTTCGGCGCCATGCTCTGGCATGACGCCTCCGACGGCCCGGTCGTGGCCCACAGCCTTCTCGCGAGCCTGGGTATCGAGCCGTTTGATGCACGTTTCGATGGGGCCTGGCTCTACCGTGCGTCGCGCGGTCGGCGGGTGGCCGTCAAGCAATGGCTCCTTGCCGGGCACTGCGTCGTGGGCGTAGGCAACATCTATGCGTCGGAAAGCCTGTTTCGCGCCGGTATCCGACCGACGGTCGCCGCGGCCCGGCTGTCCCGTGCCCGCTGCGACCGTCTGGCGCAGGCCATCCGCGCCACGCTGGCCGAAGCAATTGAGCGGGGCGGCAGCAGTCTGCGCGATTTTGTGGGGTCCGATGGCAGTGGCGGCTATTTCCAGCTCGACTGCGGTGTCTATGGCCGTGCGGGCGAACCCTGCAGGGTGTGTGCAACGCCGGTCAGACTCATCCGCCAGCAGCAGCGCGCCACCTACTTCTGCGCGACCTGTCAGCCGCGCTAGGCCTAGCAGTAGCCTCAGCCGATGACAGCCGGGCACGCTTTCGCCGCAGGAATCGTTCGCTGGCAGGTGCAGTTCGGGCGGCACGACCTCCCCTGGCAGGGCACGCGCGATCCCTACCGCATCTGGCTTTCAGAAGTGATGTTGCAGCAGACGCAGGTGCGCACCGTCATCCCGTATTACCTCAGGTTTCTTGACTGCTTTCCCGATGTGGCTGCGCTCGCCGCAGCGCCGCTCGAGCGCGTGATGGAACTCTGGAGCGGACTCGGTTATTACAGCCGGGCGCGTAATCTTCACCGCTGTGCGCAGAGCGTGGTTTGGGAGCATGGCGGACGCTTTCCCGAATCGGCCGCAGCGCTTGCCGAGTTACCGGGAATCGGGCCCTCCACGGCTGCGGCCATCGCCGCGTTCGCGTTCGGCGAGCGCTCGGCAATCCTCGATGGCAATGTGAAACGCGTGCTTTGCCGGCACTTCGGGGTAGCGGGCTGGCCCGGCGAACGGCGGGTTGAACAGATGCTCTGGGCGATTGCCCAGCGTGAACTCCCCGAGCGCGATATCGAACGCTACACGCAGGGACTCATGGACTTGGGGGCGCAGACCTGTGTGCGCACGCGCCCGCCCACGGCCAGCGAGCAGAAGGCCGCGCAAGAATTCTTCACGAAGTTCACCGGCGGCAAACCTGCCAGC
>JALREG010000432.1 GCA_023253905.1 Burkholderiaceae bacterium | reverse complement strand
AGTCGGGCGAGCGTGATCACCGCATTGCGGGCGAACGTGCGCCGAACCATGATGAGACAGGGATCGGCGCGACGGATACCAAGAAGCCGTGCCTCGAGCGCGGTGGGGAGTGATGACTCGATGGTGTATTGCGCCCGCCAGAGCGCCGTGTGACGAAACAGATAGCGGGTGGGGGTAAGGCGCGAGAAATCGGCCTCGAGATATCCGGGCGCGCAGGCTGGGTTCACGAAACGGTCCTCGCACTGCAGCGGCTGGTCGTTTTCGAAGTGGATGATGCGCGTGTGAAAAACCCGATCACCCACGGCAAGGCCAAGCTGCGCAGCGAGTTCGACGCCAGCGGTTTCGGCCGCCTGATGCTCGACCCAGGCGCGATGGCGGTGTCCTCGTGCTTCAATTTCTTCCTGCAGGTCGCGGATGGTGAGCGTGCTCGACACCCGGTGCAGAGGGGCTGCGAATGATCCTACGCCCTGCACGCGTTCGATCAGGCCTTCAGCCTGCAGTTCCTTCAGCGCCCGGCCCACCGTCATTCGGCTGACCCCGAACCGCTCGACCAGCTCCGCTTCCGACGGCATCCGGCTACCCGGTGGCCAGCGCTCGTCGGCGAGGCCTTCTTTGAGATGGCGCTTGATGCGGGCGAACGGAGCTTCGGCGGCGGGGATGGGCGTGGAGGGTCGCATCACGGCAATTTACTTGCCCAGACCTGTCTAGACAAGTAGAGTGTCTGGAGTCAGTCCCGAAATCTGAGGCACTCCATGAATGACATTGCCCATCCCCAGGCGCTTGCGGCGGCTGCGCCAGCATCATCTCCTGCGGGTCCGCGCCCTGTTCGCGCGCCGCGTGGTACGCAACTCAGCTGCGCCAACTGGCTCATCGAGGCGGCGTACCGCATGATCCAGAACAACCTGGATCCGGAGGTGGCCGAAAACCCCGATGCGCTGGTGGTGTACGGCGGCATCGGCAAGGCGGCCCGCAACTGGGAAAGTTTCGAGGCCATCCTCGCGGCGCTTCGCAGACTGAAGGCCGATGAATCGCTCCTCATCCAGAGCGGTAAGCCTGTGGGTGTTTTTCGCACCATCGAAGACGCTCCCCGTGTGCTGATCGCCAATTCAAACCTGGTTCCCCGATGGTCCACCTGGGAGCATTTCCACGAGCTCGACCGACAGGGGCTCATGATGTACGGTCAAATGACCGCCGGTTCCTGGATCTACATCGGTAGCCAGGGCATCATCCAGGGCACTTACGAAACCTTTGTCGAGGCGGCGCGTCAGCACTATCAGGGAAGCCTCCACGGCCGCTGGATTCTGTCGGCCGGGCTGGGAGGCATGGGCGGCGCGCAGCCGCTTGCGGCGAGTTTTGCCGGAGCCAGTTCGCTCATCATCGAGTGTCAGCAAAGCCGGATCGATTTCCGGCTGAAAACCCGGTATGTCGATGAGCAGGCGAATGACCTCGACGACGCGCTTGCTCGCGTTCAGGCGCACAGCAAGGCCGGCCGGGCGGTATCGGTGGCGCTGCTCGGTAACGCTGCCGAGCTGCTGCCCGAGCTTGCTCGTCGCGCGCAGTCGGGGGGGGCGCGTCCTGACCTGGTCACCGACCAGACCTCGGCACACGATCTCATCAACGGTTATCTGCCGCCCGGCTGGAATGTGAACCAGTGGCGCGCCGCGCAGGCCGACCCGTCCCAGCATGCCGCCCTTCGTCAGGCGGCATCTCTTGGGTGCGCCCAGCATGTGCGGGCGATGCTGGCGTTTAAACGCCTGGGCATTCCCACGGTCGATTACGGCAACAACATTCGGCAGGTGGCCTTCGATGCCGGGGTCGCCGATGCGTTCGACTATCCTGGCTTTGTTCCCGCCTACATCCGGCCGCTGTTCTGCCGGGGCAAGGGGCCGTTCCGGTGGGTGGCGTTATCGGGTGATCCAGAAGATATCCGCCGCACCGACGCCAAGATGAAAGCCTTGTTTCCTCATGATGCCCATCTGCATCGCTGGCTCGACATGGCAGGCGAACGCATCGCCTTTCAGGGTCTGCCAGCGCGCATCTGCTGGATTGGTCTGGGTGAGCGGCACCGCGCGGGTCTGGCGTTCAATGAAATGGTGCGCACGGGCGAACTCAAGGCGCCGATCGTGATCGGCCGAGACCATCTCGATAGCGGATCGGTGGCGAGTCCCAAT
>JALREG010000394.1 GCA_023253905.1 Burkholderiaceae bacterium | reverse complement strand
ACGCTGGGCCTGTCGTCGCTCGACATCGGCTCGACCGGCACGCCGACGATCGCCATCGCGGCGCTCGACCTCGCCGTGAACTCGGTCAGCCGCGTGCGCGGCCAGTTCGGCGCGGCGCAGAACCGCCTGACCACCACGATCGCCAACCTGCAGATCCAGTCGGAGAACCTCTCCGCCGCCGAGTCGCGCATCCGCGACGTCGACGTCGCGGTCGAGACGGCGTCGCTGACGCGCAACTCGATCCTGCAGCAGGCCGCGATCTCGATCCTGTCGCAGGCGAACACGCAGCCGCAGGCAGCCCTGCAGCTCCTGCAAGGCTGATCGGCTTTCACCGTCGCCGAAGGTCGTACGCGCGCGGCTTGATACGCTACTCGATCGCTGCGATGCCGCGTGGCGGTCTCATCGCGTCACCGTGGCCGCGCGCGCCGGACGGGGCGCCTGGGTGGAGGCGCACGGCGACCTGAGGCCCGAGCATGTGTGTCTCACCCACCCGATTGAGCTGATCGACCGGCTTGAATTCGATCCGACCCTCAGGCAACTCGATGCCTGGGAGGAGCTCTGTCTCCTCGCGCTTTTCTGCGCGATGGCCGGTGCGGCCTGGATCGGCGCGCGGCTTTCGAGGCGGCTCGCGACCAGGCTCGCCGGGCCGATGCCGTCCGCGCGACTGCGGTCTTTTTACTGCGCCCACCATGCGCTCTTGCGTGCGCGGCTCGCGCTCTCGCACCTGCGCGAGCCCGGTGCGCCGCGGTCGCGGCACTGGCGTGACCTCACCCTGCGCTATCTGGGCTACGCCGAGGCCGCGCTCAACGGCTGGGATTCGCTGTCGGGCTGACGGCTCAACATGCCGTGCGGCGGCAGGGCGCTCGCCGGATCGGTCAGCAGCGCGGCAAGTGCCGGTGCAGCGCTCGCGAGCGTCATGCGCTCGCGCAGCCGGTGGCCAGCCAGTCGTGCGCTCGGCAGACTGTCGGTCACGAGCAGCGCGTCGATGCCTGCAGCATCGAGCAGATCGGCCGCCCGCTCCAGAAACTGGCCGTGGGCGGCTGCAACCATCACGCGGCTTGCGCCTGCGCTAAAGAGCGCGCGGCTTGCGCGTGCGAGCGTGGCGCCGGTGGCAATGACATCATCAACCAGCAACACGGTGGCATCGCGCACCTCGCCACAGACCGCAAACGCACCCTCCATCTCGCCCGCCCGGCGTCGCTTGTCGAGCATCGCGAAGCCGGTTGGCCGATGGCTTGCCGTTTCAACCGCCTCGCGCCAAAGCTGCGCGCGCTTGATGCCTCCCGGGTCGGGGGAGGCGACGACCAGATCGGTCTGGCCGGCGGCTTCCAGCGCGGCCGCGAGGAGGACCCGATGCGTTGCGACCGTACGAGCGGGGATTCGGAACGCATTATCGAATGCGGCAACGTTGTGCGGCTCCAGTGTGAGGAGCGCATCCACCCCGGCGGACTCGAACCACTGTGCGAGATATCGAAGGCTGATCGGATCAAACGGCTGGGTACGCCGGTCCTTGCGAACAAAGGGCAGATAAGGCGCAACGACCGTGACGTGGCTCGCGCCATGGTCTCGCAGGGCCGACACGAAAAAGAGCAGCATGCAGAGCCGGTCCTGAGGGCTTCGTCGCGCATCCCCGTAGAGACCCGCCACCACGCAGACGGGCCTGCCGTGGGGGTCGGTGAGCGGACGGATCTTGAATTCGCCGTCGCCAAAGTCGCGGATCTCGAGCGCACCCGCCTGTGCGTCGCAGCAGGCGGCAATGACCCCTGCCATCGAATGCGGGTCGTCCAGCCCGAAGACGAGCAGGGAATTGGTAGGATGATCTGGAGCACGGTCGGGGTCGGCGCGCGCGGTTCGGGCATGGGCTTGATTCATCACAGGGCTCTCCTTGCCGCACAGCGTGCCTGCCTGCCGGCCGTCCGGTGTGCGCGCGCGCAAGGCGCTACGATGTCGCCACCAACCGGGGGAGATTTTGCGCAATGGCCTTGATCGATGTCTGTAATGGCGACGCCGACGGGCTGTTTGCAATGGTGCAGCTGCGCCTGGCCGAACCCGGGCCGGCAACGCTGGTGACCGGTCGAAAGCACGAGATCGCGCTCTTGGAGCGCGTGGTGGCGCAAAGCGGCGATCAGATCACCGTCTGTGATATCTCGATCGATCGAAACGTGGCGGCGCTCTCCCGGCTCCTTGCCGCGGGCGCCACGGTGCGTTACTTCGATCATCATTCGGCCGAGCGCCGCTTCGAGCATCCTGGTCTGGCCGCTTGGATCGATACCGATCCGTCGCAGTGCACGAGCCTGATCGTGGACCGCTACCTGGGCGGCCGCTTCAGCGCCTGGGCAGCGGCTGCGGCCTGGGGCGATAACCTCGCGGCGAGCGCGCAGGCGCTCGCTGCGCGTGGCGGCTTTGATTCGGAAACCTGTGAGGCCCTGAAGACGCTTGGCGAGTCGGTCAACTACAACGCCTACGGTGACCATGACTCCGACTGCCTGATTGCACCGGCCGAGCTCTATCGGCTTCTCGTAAGACATCGCGACCCCCTCGATGCCCTGGCCGCCGAGCCGGTGCTGCAGGCGCTCGATCTGCGCCGCCGAGACGATCTGGCTCAGGCGCTTGCCCTGCCGCCCTGGCGTGAGGGCGCCACCGGTCGGATCTGGCTTCTGCCCGATGCGGGGTGGTCCCGCCGCGTGATCGGGCCCTTTGCCAATCGGATGGCGAGCGACGATCCAACGCGTGCACACGCAGTGGCGCGCGAGCGGGCCGATGGCGCGATCGACATCAGCGTGCGGGCGCCGATCGCGCGGCGGCGTGGCGCCGATCGGCTGTGTGCTGCCTTTGGGGGCGGTGGGCGGGCGGCGGCGGCAGCGATCGAAGCCCTGCCGGCCTCGCGCTTTGAGGCGTTCGCTTACGCTTTTGCCGGGTTTGCCTGGGGCGACCCGGGCGCGGTACCCGTCTGAGGTGCGGGCCGCCAGCGCTTCAGTAACAGCGCATTGCCGACCACGCTAACGGAAGACAAGGCCATCGCGGCCCCGGCGATCACCGGGTCAAGCGCGCCCAGCATCGCTGCGGGAATGCCAATCACGTTGTAGAAAAATGCCCAGAACAGGTTCTGACGGATTCGGGCATGCGTACGACGCGAAATATCGAGCGCAGCCGGCACGAGGAGCGGATCGCCGCGCATGAGGGTGATCCCGGCCGCATGCATCGCGACATCTGTGCCGCTCCCCATGGCAATGCCCACATCGGCGGCAGCGAGCGCGGGGGCATCGTTGATGCCATCACCGACCATGGCGACCACACCACGGGGCGGCTCGCCGCGAAGCGACGCGATCAGCTGCGCCTTGCGCTCGGGCAGCACGCCCGCGTGGATATCGTCGAGCCCAAGCTCACGACCCACGGCCTGCGCCGCGCCTTCGTTGTCACCGCTGATCAGGACGGTGCGCAGGCCCTGCGCCCGAAGCATGGCGATGGCTTTGCTCGCGCCCGGACGGATCGCATCGCCAAAGGCCAATAGCCCGAGGGCGCGGGGGACGCCGGCCGGTCCCGGGTCAGCCACCGCCACATATGACACGGTTTGTCCTGCTGCCGCGTGGCGCTCTGCGCTCGCCTGAAGCGCCGTGAGGTCGATTGCGTGATCACGCATGAGCCGGGCGTTGCCGATCAGCACGGTGAGCGCCTGTGCATCAGCAGCATGAGTTTTCACCTGTGCAATGACGCCGCGACCCGCGACCGCGCGGGTGTCTTGCGCGAGCGGCAACGGCTCGGCACTGGCTTCGTCAGCATGGGCCCGGCGTACGGCGCGCGCAAGCGGATGCTCGCTTGCCGCCTGTACCGCTGCGGCGAGCGCGAGCATGCGCCCGCGATCGACGCCGGCTGCGACCTCGCAGGCGGTGACGCGGGGCTCGCCGACCGTGAGTGTGCCGGTTTTGTCGAATGCAACCACGGTAACGTGATGCGCGACCTCAAGCGCTTGCGCATCCTTGATCAGAATGCCGTGACGGGCGGCCACGCCGGTACCTGCCATGATCGCGGCCGGTGTGGCGAGCCCGAGCGCGCAGGGGCAGGCAATCACGAGCACGGCCACCGCATGCATAACGGCGGCTGTCCAGTCGCCACGCAAGAGTCCCCAGCCAAGAAGGGTGACCAGTGCAAGCACGAGCACGACCGGCACGAAGACGGAGCTTACGCGGTCGACCAGCCGCTGGATCGGCGCCTTGTTCGCCTGCGCCGCTTCGACCAGCTCGATGATTCGTGCGAGCACCGTCGCAGCGCCGATCGCGGTCGTTCGAACCACCAGCGCGCCATCGCCATTCATCGAACCGCCGGTTACCCGATCACCTGGCTCGCGCACGACCGGCACGCTTTCTCCCGTGAGCATGGACTCATCGACATGCGAGCGTCCGCTCTCGACTTCGCCGTCGACTGCAATGCGCTCGCCAGGGCGCACCATCACGCGATCACCGATACGTACCTGGTCAAGCGGCAGTTCGATTTCGCGACCGTCGACCGCGATCCGCGCGTGTTCGGGTCGCAGCGCAGAGAGTGCGCGAATGGCTGCCGCGGTGCTGCGACGCGCACGAAGCTCGAGCCACTTGCCAAGCAGCACGAGTGCGATCACCACGCTCGAGGCCTCGAAATAAAGGGGCGGATGCTCATGGCCACGATGTGCCCAGAGCGTCCAGGCGCTGAGACCCCAGGCCGCCGAGGTGCCCAGCGCAACCAGCAGATCCATGTTGCCCTCGAGCGCGCGCGCAGCGCGCCAGCCTGCGCGATAAAAGCGCGCACCGAGCACAAACTGCACAGGAGCCGACAGCACCAGTTGCCAGAGTCCGGGGAGCACCAAGTCGCCACCAAAGGGCGCGACCAGCATCGGTAACGCGAGCGGAGCGGCCAGCGCGAGCGCTGCCACTGCGGCAATCAGATCGCGGTCGAGAGGCGGGGCGGCATTTTCCCCCTTAGGATGCGGGTCGTCATGAATGCGCGCGCCATAGCCGGCCTGCTCAATCGCAGCGATCAGCACGCTGGGGCGGACCGCATCGGGCTCATGCTCAACCTGCGCCGTTTCGGTGGCAAGGTTCACGCTCGCCTTACGTACGCCCTCGATTTTCGCGAGCGTGCGCTCCACCCGACCCACGCAGGCCGCGCAGGTCATTCCACTGATGTCAAGGCGCGTGCGGGTGTCGTTGGGAGCGATCGCCTGTGGATCCGAAGTCATGTGGGACAATTCACAGGGCGGCGAGCACAGACGCGGGCCAGCGGGAGATTCGCATGTATAGCTTTGACGTAAGTGGAATGAGTTGCAGCCATTGTGCCGCAGCCGTCACGCGTTCGATACAGAGCCTGGATCAGGCTGCGCAGGTGAAGGTTGATCTGGCGCAGAACCGGGTTGAGGTTCACACGCAGCTCGCACGAACGAAAGTGGCCGAGGCCATCACCGAGGCAGGTTACCCGGTGACGGCCTCGCGGGGCTGATCAGCCTGACTGCTCCCGCGCCTACTGGATCGTGACGCGCCGCGCGGCGGGCAGTTGTTTCTTCGGTAGCGTGAGCATGAGCAGGCCGTTGTCAAAGCGTGCCTGCACAGCGGTCTCATCAAGCTCCGTGCCCAGGGTGAACTGACGTGCCATGGCGCCATAAAAACGCTCGCTTCGGAGCAGTCGTTCGCCCTCGCGCGGCGGCGCCTCGCGGCGGGTCTCGGCGGTGATCGACACGCGATTACCATCCACCTGCACGTTGATATCTTCCTTCTTCACACCAGGAAGCTCGGCCTGCACCTGATATTGCTGAGCGTTTTCCTGCACCTCGATACGAATCTCGGCGACATCGGCCTGCGCCCGCGCAGGCTGCTGCAGGAGGCCTCGAAAAATTTCCGGAAAAACTTCGGCAAACGGATCGTAGACAGACAGACGGGCCATGATGGGATCTCCCTTTGACTCAAGTGTGGCGGGGCATGGATGGGCGCCCCGATACGACCTCAGATAAAGGCGTCCCAGCAAAGCTTCAAGCCCGTGGTGAGCAATCCCCAGACGGCGATGCGTCTGAACCACTCAACATTGATCTTGCGCAAGACGAAGTAGCCAATCAGAAAGCCCAAGGGCACCACCGGCAGCAGCATGGCTGAGGTGCCGGTGTTGCGCAGATCGATGAGGCCCAGCATCGCATAGGGAATCCACTTCGCGTAATTGATACAGGCGAAAAACCAGTTCATCGTACCCACGAACACCCGGGGCTCGAGCCCCAGCGGCAACATGAACTGCAGCATCGGCGGACTGCCCGCATGCGAGATGAAGCTGGTAAAGCCCGACATTGCCGGCCAGAAACGCGCCTTGATCGGCGAGATGGGTACCGGGCCGTCTGGCTTGGGTGGCGGCTTACTCAGCATGAAATTGAGCGCGAAGATCACCGCCTCAATGCCGATCAGCGCCTGGATCCAGCGCGGATCGACCACCCGAAACAAGAGCGTGCCCAGGAGGATGCCCACCATGCCCGCGGGAATCGCGAGCTTGAGGATCCGCGCATCAAAGGTGCGGCGATAAGCGATCAGCCCCAGGATGTCCATGATGCAGAGAAGCGGCAGCATGATCGCAAGCGCCTGGGGCACCGGCACTGCAAGCGATAGAAGCGGAACCGCGAGCCCGCCGACCGCGCCGCCGAAGCCCGCCTTGGAGATGCCCGTGAGAAGCACCGCGGGGACGGCGACCGCGTAGAAGAACGGGTCGGTGATGAAACTCATGTCCATGGGGGGCGGTCCGCGGCGAGTGGGCGTGCTGCCTGCCGGTTGGCGCGCGCCGGGCGGCGCGAGCGGGCCGGCCCGGCGAGGTGAGCGCGGCAGGGCAACCGATCGCCCGCCGCGCGCTAAAGGGTGCTTAGCCCTGCGGGATGGGGGTCGATTGCCAGGAGATCATCTTCCAGCCGCCGGCGCGGCGCGCCCATACCTGCAGGTAGCGGCTGTTTACCACTTTGTCGACGCCGCTCACGCGAACGCTGATTTCAAGATCTCCGTCGACCAGCACCACGTCGCCCAGCACCCGGTGTACGCGCCGCAGCGACCTGAGCGCGCTGTAGTTGTAAAGCCCGTCGGTGAGCTTCTTCAGATACAGCGCCTTGTCCTCGGCCACCGCCGATGAGTGAACATAGAGCAGGTCCTCGCCCAGCATATTGGCAAGGCTCGCGAAATTTTTCTCGACCAGCGCGGCTCGGCGCTGCGTCTCCAGAGCTTCGATCTCTGCAATAACCGTCTGGTCGCTCATGCTGATTTCCTTGTTGGGCAAATAAGGGTGCGAAGCGCGCAATCATGCGCGCATTTCGAGCCAGCGCTCAGACGCGCTCGATCAGAAGCGAAATGCCCTGGCCCACACCGATGCACATGGTGGTGATGGCATAGCGGCCGCCGGTGCGCTGCAGCTGCCGGGCTGCAGTGAGGACGAGACGCGCGCCCGACATGCCAAGCGGGTGGCCGAGCGCGATCGCGCCGCCGTTCGGATTCACATGTGCGGCGTCATCGGGTAGACCGAGTTCGCGCAGCACCGCAAGGCCCTGCGCGGCGAAGGCTTCATTGAGCTCAATCACATCGATCTGGCCAATGGATAGACCGGTCTTGGCGAGCAGCTTCTTGGTGGAGGGTCCGGGCCCGATACCCATGATCCGGGGGGCCACGCCCGTTGTCGCCATCGTGTGCACGCGTGCGATGGGGGTGAGCCCGTGGCGCGCGGCGGCAGCTTCACTTGCGAGGAGAAGCGCGGCTGCGCCGTCATTCACACCCGAGGCGTTGCCGGCGGTCACGGTGCCGTCGGGCCGCACGACGGGTTTGAGTTTTGCAAGCGCTTCGAGTGAGGTCTCGCGCGGATGCTCGTCGCGGTCCACCACCACGGCGTCACCCTTTTTCGAGGGGATCGTGACCGGCACGATCTCGATATCAAAGGTGCCGTTTTTCTGGGCCGCGAGTGCGCGCATCTGGCTTCGAAGCGCCATCGCATCCTGATCGGCGCGCCCGATACGGAAATCGGCGGCCACGTTCTCGGCGGTCTCGGGCATTGAATCAACCCCCACCATGGCCTTGGTACGCGGGTTGATGAAGCGCCAGCCGATGGTGGTGTCATAAACCGCGTTTTCACGGGCAAAGGCGGTCTGCGCCTTGGGCATGACGAAGGGCGCGCGCGACATGGACTCCACGCCGCCCGCCATGGCGAGCTCGATCTCGCCTGCGGCGATGGCGCGGGCGGCCATGGCGACGGCGTCCATGCCGGAACCGCAGAGGCGGTTGACGGTGGCGGCGGAGTTAATGCAGTTAATCGCATGATTGATGCGGGGCTAAAAGGCGTTGAGTTCATTGCGATTAATACT